>NZ_JBFUGE010000688.1:0-2976 GCF_056403075.1 Ideonella sp. P3_A4
GACCGGCCCTGACACCGCCGGCACCGTGCCCTGCAACTGGCAGCACGGCGGGCCGGTGATCGGCGGCGTCGCGTTCCTCTCGCTGTGGCTGTATGTCGAGCTGATCCCGCGCGAGTACTACTCGTACCCGTTCTACGACCAGAACTGGGAAGTCTTCGGCTGGTGGCTGCTTGGCGCGCCAGCCGTCGGTGCTGTCGGCAGCGCGCTCGGCGCACTCGCCGTATGGGCCCTTTCGCGGCATGTGGACGGTAGCTTGCTCGCCAAGGAACTCGGCTGGGGTGCGCTGCGCGGCCTGCGCGACTTCGTTCTGTATTTCTACCTGTTCCGCGAAGGCGACACCAACGACGGCCACTACACGCCCAAGATCAACAAAGACCACGAAGAGTACGTGCCGGCGCGCGCCGACTTCGACGGTTACCCGCCCAAGGACGGTTCACCCTACAAGCTTCCGTACGAGAAGGACGTCCACTACTTCATCGGCCAGGCGCACCTGGGCATGTTCAGCCACATGGCGCTGCACAACGGCAACAAGCCGCAGGTCTACGCGATCGACTTCGCGCACGACTTCGGCGACGAGGTGCTGGCAGCGCGCGGCGGCACGGTGGTCGACTGGTTCGACTGGGTGCCCGACGACACCGACCYGGACGAAGACACGCAGACGCAGGCCGCCAAGGACGCCTTCGACTTCATGGACGCGCTCGGCGCCACGGGAAACTGGCGCGGCGAGACCGACACCACCAAGCGCAACTACGTGCTGATCCGCCACGACGAGCGGAACGACGACCACGACAAGGGCTTCGACGGCGCCGACGTGACGACCTATGCGATCTACATGCACGGCGTGAACGGCAGCGTGCGCAAGGTCTTCAAGGACACCTACAACATCGAGCCGCCGAACATCATCGGCACCCGGGTGCAACAGGGCAACCCGATCATGCAGGCCGGCGACACCGGCAAGAGCATGCACAACCACCTGCACATGCACCTTCAGCCGGGTGCAGCCACGCCCGACGACATGGCCGACCGCGCCAAGCGCGTGGCTGACGATGATCTGGAGCTGTACACACTGCCCTTCGTGTTCGCTGACGTGCCGGGCGACGGCGTGCCCGTGCGCCTGACCTGGTACACGTCGGAGAACGATCGCACTGAGGAGTTGCCAGCATGACCAGCGGCATCGCCTCGACTCTGCTGCAGCCGCAAACGCTGGCCCGCATGGCCGGGCGTTCGCCCGAGGCCGACCTGGGCGACGAGCTGCTCGCACTGGTGCACCGCATCGTCATGGACCCGGCGGCACTCGAGGCCGTGCTGCCCGCCTTCAAGCGCGCCGGCGAAGCGGTGGGCAACCACCTGCAGGCCCGCATCACCGAGGGCCTTCCGCGCGCCCTGCCGGAGCTGCGCGGCGTCTTCCAGCCCTGCATCCAGAGCTTCATCGACCTGGGCAGCGGTGACGCGCCGCAGTCGCCCGCCGATCTGCTGCTGAAGATCGCCGACGCGGTCGACGCGCTGGCCGCGTCGCTGGACAGCCTGTCCGACGATGGCCTGCGCGCGCTGGTGCGGCGTCTGGCCGCGGTGTTCAGCGAAACGCTGGGCCTGGATCGCAACCTCATCCGCGACACGCTCGCGCTCTTCTTCAAAGAAGCGCGAGCCGGCCTGCTCGAAGGCGTGACGGCGATGAGCGCTGATGCGGCGGCCACGCGCATGGCCGTGGCCTGCGCGCTGCGCCGCGTCGAGCCCGAGCTGTACGGCGTGTTGCCCGCGTTCGACCTCAACCCCAATCGGCTGGCCGATCTGCTCATCGCCGAGCTGCGCCGCACCGGCATCACCAAGCTGCGCGACCAGGGCGAATGCCTGCTCGGCAAGCTCAAGGCGGTGCTGGGTGCCGTGGCCGAGATCGCGCGGCTCGTGGCCGGCGCCCAGGTGGGTGGCCAACTGGCGCCACCGGTGCCGCACTCGCTGAAAGCGTCGAAGGCCATGAAGGCTGCGCCGGGCAAGCGCATGCGGGCGAAGGCCGGGCCGAACTCGCCTGCGCACGCATCGACCCCGCCTTCAGAGCGCAGCGACGACGGCACCTACTGCTGGTACGCCTCGTGGCTCTATGCCACGCGCCGCCAGACCTGCTCCAACAACACGCCGGGCGCCGCGCTGGCGATGAAGGTCGTGCCCGGCTACCCGGAAGACGAGGTGTGGCTGAGCGCCGACCGGAAGAAGCTGGTGCTGCGCCGCGCGGGTGGCCCCGACGAGCAGTTGGACGAGAGGGACACGCCGTCCGAGTGGCACGAGTTCAAGCAGTTCAAGATCGAGAGCACCGAGTGGTTCACCTTCGGCCCCTTCTCGGCCCCCTTCCTGGAGACCTGGGCGCACGTGACCGCCGTGCTGGTCGAGGCGGTCGCGGGGCTGTGGCATTGCATCGCGATGGCCGCCAGCCCGAAGGAATATGCCGTCAACATCCCGTTGTGGCTGTGGAACTGGGGCCGCGCCTGCTCCTCGGGCATCGCGAAGACGCCCCTGCCCTCGCTGATCGCGCAGAAGGCCGGCTGGGGCATGGGCGCGAAGTACCCRTTCTCGCCGCTGGTGCCCATCCTCACGGTGCTGCTCGGCTCGCTCGAAGGCAAGCACAGCAAGACCAACGGCACCAACTGCTTCCTGCAGTGGCTCACGCTGCTGGGCGGTGACGCGATCAATGCTTTCACGATCAGCGTCGTCACCAACGCCCTGCGCAGCATCTCGCTCAGCGTCTTCACGCTCATCAACTACACCGGCCCCAACAACCGCGACCGGCCGGATTCGTGGACCTACGAAAACGAGACCAGGCCCAAGAACTGGGACATGAGCGGGCCGCTCACCAGCCTCGTCAACACGCTGCTGGGCATGCTGTTCTTCAAGCTGATCTCGCGCGATGACTACGGCCTGCCCGTGGCCGCGGGCAGCGACGCCAAGCCTTTCGTGCTCTGGTGGATCTTCGGCGGCGTGCTGTTC
>NZ_JBFUGE010000689.1:0-2969 GCF_056403075.1 Ideonella sp. P3_A4
GGCCGTTGACCTGCGCCATCGGCCCGCCGCGCACAGCCGTCAGGGCCAGCACCGACAACAATTGCAGCCTCGCCCGCGGGCCGCGGGCCAGCGGTGCCAGGACACCGCCCGCCGCAGTGGCCAATGTCTGCGCGCGCTCGACGTGGCCACGCACCAGCGCGGCTTCGGCAGCGTAGGCATCGGCCCAGGCTTTTTGCAGCGCCGAGGCGCGCGCCTCGGGCGCGGCGATCACCGCATGGTTGCGCTCCACCGCCGCCAGGGCGGCCTCGGTGTCGGCGGGACTGGCGCCGGCGTACAGCGTGAGCGCGCCCATCTCGGCTTCGACCAACGCCGCCTCTGCGCTGGCACCGCCGGCACCGCGGATGGCGGCCAGTGCCGGGGCGAGCGTCGCGCGCGCCGCGTCGCCGCGCCGCTGCAAGATCAGATGGCGGGCCAGGGCCAGGCGCAGGTCGATGGCCAGTCGGCTGGGCGGGCCGCTCATGCTGTCGGCGGTCTCGATGGCATGTGTCAGCAGGGTCTCGGCCTGCTCGGCCCGGTCGCGGGCGTCGAGGATGTCGGCCCGCAGCGCCATCGCGCGCGCCCGCTCGGCCAGCGTCGCGCGGCCGCCGGCAAACAGCTCGGCGTCCACCTGGTCCAGTTCGTCGGTGGCCGCCGTCAACTGTCCGCCGGCAGCCAGCGAGGCACTGAGCTGCAGGTGCGCGCGCGCAGCCGCGGGTGTGCCCGGTGGCGCCAGTGCCAGCGCGCTGCGCGCCTGCTGCTCGGCCTCGCTGGCGAGACCGTCGCCGAGCAAGGCTTGAGACAGCAGCAGGTGCGGCGCGGCCAGCTCGGCCGCGGGGGCGCCGGCTTGTTCAAGCGCCGCGATCTGCCGGCGCGCGTTCTGCGCTGCGAACTCGAAGCTCCTGGCGTCCAGCAGGATGCCGGCGACGATGCCGTACAGCTCGGCCTGCAGGCGGGGCGTGTTGGCGCGTGCGATGAGCTGGGCATTGCGTTCGAGCAGCCGCTCGAACGAAGAGGCGCGGCCCTGTTCGTCGGCCTCGTCGACCTGGGCGCTGGCGCGAAAGGCGTCGACCACGAACTGCTTGACCAGTTGGGCCTGTTCGGCCTCGGCGCCGGCGCGCCGGGCCTGCCCGACGATCACGGCCGTGCCGATCACCGCCGCCAGCGCCACCGTGGCCACCGCGGCGCTGGCGGGGGTGTGGCGCGTCACCAGCCTGGCCAGGCGGTAGGCGGCGGTGCCCGGGCGGGCGCGCACCGGTTCGCCGGCCAGGTGGCGCTGGATGTCGTCGGCGAGCGCATCGACGGTGGCGTAGCGCTGCTCGGGCTGGCGTTGCAGTGCCTTGGCGAGAATGGCGTCGACGTCGCCGCGCAAGGCCCGCGCCAGCGCACGGTCGCTCACCCGCTTGCTGGCGCGCGGTGGCTCGGCCGTCTGCATCGCCAGTTGCACGGCCTGCTCCAGCGGCGCCAGCCCGGGCCGTTGCGGCGCATGCGGCCGTTCACCGGTCAACAGCTCGTACAGCATCACGCCCAGCGAGTACACGTCCGAGGCCACCGTCACCGGCTCGCCACGCAACTGCTCGGGCGAGGCGTAGTGCGGCGTCATCACTGCGCCTAGACGTTGTGTGGCGCCGGCATCGTCGGGGGCYTCRTGCAGCAGCTTGGCGATGCCGAAGTCCAGCAGGTGGACCTGGCCATCGGCCGAGACCAGCACATTGGARGGTTTGAGGTCGCGGTGCACSACCAGCCGCGCATGGGCGTAGGCCACCGCTTGCGCCACCTGCAGGAACAGCTTCAGGCGCGCRCGCACGCCGAGTTGGCGGCTCTCGCACCACAGGTCGATGGCCACGCCGTCGATGAACTCGAAGGCGAGGAAAGGATGGCCGCGGTGGTCGACGCCGGCGTCGTACAGGCGCGCGATGTGSGGGTGTTCCAGGCGSGCGCCGATGTCGCGCTCGCGCAGCATGCGCTCGGCCAGGCCGGCGCCCCAGGCCAGGTGSGGCAGCTTGATGGCCACGCGGCGCTGCAGCGAACCATCGGCGCGCTCAGCCAGCCAGACGCTGCCCATGCCGCCGCGCGCGACCGGGCGCACCAGTCGGTAGGTGCCCACCGTGTCGCCAGGCTGCGGCTCACCGGCTTCACCGGCTGGTGCAGGCGAGCGGTTGTCGTGGTCGGTCGGCGGCCACAAGGTGTCGATTGYGGACGGGGGCGGCAGCGGCAGCGAGGCGAGCCAATCGCTGGCAGCGCCCGGCGCCCGGTCGAGCGCCTCGTCGACCAGGCGACTCCATGCATCTTTGTCTTCTTCTGCCATCCCTCTCAAATGCCCAAGCTGCGGCTGACGCATTGGACGGTGGCGGGGCGAGATGCGCAAGGTGCGCGGGTGCAACGTCTGTTTCGTTCCCCTTCGTTCTTGGGAGGGCAGGCACGCCAACAGCACGGCCAAGGCAGCTTTGCAAATACGAATAATTCGCAATACAATAATTGACTAGCCAGCCCCTCGGCTGACACCGCCCCCTCGCGCCAGACGGGTGCCGGGTCCGCCGCAGCCAGCCAACAAGTCCGAATTCGAGGCCGTGTCCGCCCAGGCGCGGCCTTCTTGTTGCGCTGTGCGCGCGAGGCCCGCTTGTCCACCTTGCCTTCTTCCCCGCCGAACCATGGCCTGTCCAGCGCGCTGCTGGGTCGACCGAGCGCGCCGGTGCCCGCGTGGGCCGGGCGCAGCCTGGTGCTGGCGGTGGTGGCTGCTCATGTGGGCGCGGCTTGGGGCCTGATGCAGATCGACTCGGTGCGCGAGGCGGTGGCCGAGGTCGCGCCGCTGGTCGTCGACTTCATTGCCGCACCACCGCCGCCGTCGCCACCCCAACCACCGCCGCCGTCGCCACCCCAACCACCGCCGCCTCCGCCCCCGGTCGTGCCGCGCACGTTGCCGCCGCCGCCCGCACCGGTGATCGCCACCACGCCGACCGCCGAGCCTGCGC
>NZ_JBFUGE010000690.1:0-2966 GCF_056403075.1 Ideonella sp. P3_A4
GTCGATGCCAGCTTGAAGGCGATTGAATCAAAAGCTCAATCTGGTGCCGAGATGTTGCTGTATTCGGTCAATGCGATCACCTCCGGCAGCACAGAATCCCAGGGCGAGGTCACCATTCGGCTGCAGCATGGCGGCAGGGTGGTCAACGGCGTAGGCAGCGATCCGGACATCGTTGTTGCCTCTGCCAAGGCCTACCTCGCGGCGCTGAACAAGCTGCACGCCAAGAACGAGCGAGTCGCTGCGCAGGGCTAAACCCGAGAAGGGGTTGCCCGACTGCAGGCTAGACTCGATTCTTGAGCCAAGTGAGCCCGTTGGCGCACTTGAGGAAAGACATGCAAGTTTTTGATCTTGCATGTCTTTTTTGTTTCAAATAGACTCAGGCCCAGCACAGCGGGTGGCTTTCAAGGCTCACGACAGAATGCTCAAGTTCAGAATTTCGACGCGTTGGTTGGGCATGGTGACCTTGGCCATGGGTCTGACCGTCTTCGGCTCGGCTGCAGATGCCAAGGCACGCCGCCCGGTTGCCTCCACCGCGCAAGCCAGCGCAACGGCCAAGAAGGCGCCAGTTGCCCGTACCAGCACCCGTGCCAAGGCGTCGGTGGCTTCCACCCGCAGCACCCATGCCGTCGCTCCGCGCCGTTCGGTGGTCCGCGTTGCCGAGCCGACGCGCCAGTCTTTTGGCCAGTTGGCCGGCCTGCACGAGACGGACGATCCACTGGATCTGAAATCCAGCGTCGCTTTCGTGCTGGACCAGGACACCAACGAGGTCCTGCTGAACAAGAACTCCAAGGCCGTGTTGCCGATCGCCTCGATCACCAAGCTGATGACCGGCCTGTTGATCAGCGAAGCCAACCTGCCGATGGACGAGGTGCTGACGATCACCGATGAAGACGTCGACACCGAAAAGGGCAGTTCCTCGCGCCTGCGTCCCGGCACCCAGCTGACCCGCGGCGAGATGCTGCACCTGGCGCTGATGTCGTCGGAGAACCGCGCCGCCAACGCGCTGGGCCGCAACTATCCGGGTGGTTTGACTGCGTTCGTCGCTGCGATGAACGCCAAGGCCAAGCTGCTGGGCATGAACGACACCCGCTACGTCGAGCCCACCGGCTTGTCGAGCCAGAACCAATCGAGCGCGCGTGACCTGGCGTTGCTGGTCAAGACGGCGCACCAAGTGCCGTTGATGCGCGAACTCTCCACCTCGCCTGAATACCAGGTGGCAGTCGGCAACCGCCAGCTGCAGTACCACACCACCAACCGGCTGGTGCTGAACCCCAGCTGGGACATCGGCCTGCAGAAGACCGGCTACATCACCGAGGCCGGTCAGTGCCTGGTGATGCAGGCRCAGCTCGCTGGCCGCAAGCTGATCATGGTGCTGCTGGATTCGGCGGGCAAATACTCACGCATCGGCGATGCCGAACGCATCCGCAAGTGGCTGATGAGCGCGCCGTTAGTTCCGGCTGCTGTGGCGCCGGCCGCCATGACGCCGGCCGTCGCGCCCGCCGTGGTGGCGCACGAAGCCAGCGCCGGCTGAAAGCCTTGCTTGATTGAAGCGCTCAGCCCCGGTGGCCGAGCGCTGAAGAGATCTGCGCCGCGGTCGACTTGACGCGGTCCAGCCAGGACTCTTCCAGCCGGTCGGCCGGTGCCGAGATCGACAGGCCAGCCACCAGCTTGCCCTGATCGTCGAAGATGCCAGCGGCCATGCAGCGCACCCCCAATTCCAGCTCTTCGTTGTCGCGCGCACTCGCGTGGCGGCGCACCGCTGCAAGCTCACGCTCCAGCGCGGGCAGGTCCGTCAGGCTGTTGCGCGTGTGGCCGGCCAGGCCGGTGCGCGTGGCGTAGGCGCGCACGCGCTGTGGGTCGTCATAGGCCAGGAAAAGCTTGCCGACCGAAGTGAGGTGCAGTGGCGCACGGCCGCCAACGGCACGCACCACCTGCATACCTGATCGTTCGCTGTAGGTTCGTTCGATGTAGACGATCTCGTCGCCCTGGCGCACCGACAGGTTCACCGGCTGGTGGGTCAGCTTGTGCAGGTCGCGCATCGGGCCCAGCGCGGCGTCACGCACGTCCAACCGGGCCTTGACCAGGTTGCCCAGCTCCAGCAGGCGCATGCCAAGCCGGTAGCTGCCCGCTTCGGGCCGGTCGACGAGGCGGCCGGCGGCCAGGTCATTGAGGATGCGGTGGGCGGTGGAGGGGTGCAGCCCAGTCGTTTCGCTCAGCTCCTTGAGTGAGACCGGGTCCTGGTGCGAGGCCAGCACGTCGAGCAGGCTGAAGGCCCGCGCGAGCACCTGGATGCTGGGGGACGAGCTGTCTTTTCGGGTCATTTTTTCGACATCCTCCGGATGCCCGATTTTGCATGGCGAAAATGGACGCGTCTATCCGAAAAACAACAAAGGCTTGACAACGCCGGCCGCGCCGCCGCGGAGGCCRCAACGACTAGGCCAGCGACTCGGCAGCCGCCAACCCTGAGCGCACCGCGCCTTCGAGCGTGGCCGGGTAGGGGCCTTGCACATGGTCGCCTGCCACCGTGACGCGGGCGTGCACCCTTGCGGGCGCGCGTCGCAGCATGGGCTTGCAAGCAAAGGTGGCGCGCTTCTCGGTGCGGCTGGTCAGCCACTCGACCGGGCCATGCTCGGCGTGCGGGAACGCCTCTTCCCATTGGCTGACGAGGGCCGCCCGGGTGGCGTCGGTGCCGGCTTCCACCCAAGCCGCCGCACCGCTGACGACCAGCGCGAAAGTGTGCTCCGGGCCGCCCAATGCACCCAGGTCGAAGCCAAACTGCGCCGGCCGCAGGCCACTGGCCCGCAACGCCATCATTGGTTGTGGCCAACGCGCCTGGGGTGCACGAAGCCAGGCGGTGACGATGGGCTGGTAGGTGAAAGCAGCGGCGTCCTCGCTCCATTCGGGCGCCAGCGCGGCCAGCAGCCGGGCGGCTTCACCGGGTGGCGTTGCGACGATCACGTGATCGA
>NZ_JBFUGE010000691.1:0-2965 GCF_056403075.1 Ideonella sp. P3_A4
GGAAGAACACCAGCCCTTTCGCCTGCGGCTGCTGCAGGTGCAAGGCATGCAGCTTCGCACCCGGCACCTCGACCCAGACACTGTGCACATCCGGCGCTGCCAGCGCCGGCGGGTCTTCACTCGGCCACGGCTCCGGGTAGAAAAGCAAACGCTCCTGCCTGAACCACAACCACGCCAGGGCCAGCAGATACAGGACGAGGGCCACACCAGCCAGCGCGGCCAGCCAACGAACGACAGGGGGAAGGCGAAGAAGCATTGAAGTCATCGGCAGAAGCGGTTGCCCAGCATACGCAGCGCCACTCGCTTCGGATGCCATCGTTGGCAAAAGAGAAAGGTTTGAGAGGCTTGACCGGGCGGCCGCGAAGAGCCGCGCCAATTTTGACGACCCGTACTTCTTGGCGCAGACTGCTGGGCTTATGGGTGACAGGCGAAACATGCCGCCAGCACGCATGCCGGAGTCGTGGGCAGATGGCTTGCAGGAGACACCCGCCATAGGTGGCGCACTACCACGTGTTCGACGGCTTGCCGGGCGAATTTGCGCTGCCTTCAGAACGCGGTGGTGCCAATGGCTGATGCTGCTGTGCCTTTGCGGAAGCAGCCTGCTGGTACGCGCCGAAACAGTCACCTACCCGCAGTCCGGATCGCCCGGCGACGTGCGGGACGCCTATCCAATCAAGCTGTTGCAGCTGGCGTTGGACAAGGCTGGAGCCGCGCAGTACGTGCTGCGGGTGTCGGACGTCCCCATGCTCCAGGGGCGCTCCTTCTTCGAGCTTGCCCAAGGCAACACGATCCGCGTGGCGTGGGGCATGACCTCGATCAAGCGCGAGACCGAGTTGCTGCCGATCCGCATTCCGATCTTCAAGGGCCTGATCGGCTGGCGGTTGCTGCTGGTACGGGAAGACCGGTCTTCCGCATTCGAGACGGTGCATGACGTGCGAGACCTGCGCCGCTTCGTCGCCGGCCAGGGGCATGACTGGCCCGACACCGACATCCTGCGTGGCAATGGCATCGAGGTGATGGGCGTACCGCTGTACGACAGCCTGTTTCGCATGTTGACCGCGGGGCGCTTCGACTACTTTCCGCGCTCCATCGTCGAGATCTGGGCCGAAGAAGAACAGCATCGCAAAGACGGGACGGTCATCGACCAGCATCTGCTGATTCGGTATCCCACGGCGTTCTACTTCTTCACCAACAGGAGCGACGCCGCACTGGCAGACACGATCCGCAGCGGACTGGAGCGTGCCATTGCCGATGGCAGTTTCGACAAGTTGTTCTGCGCGCAATACGCGCCGGCCATCGCTCAGGCGAAGCTGGAGCGTCGCACGGTCATCGAGCTGTTCAACCCGGTGCTGCCACCAGAGACACCGCTGGCACGCAAGGAACTCTGGTTCACTGCCGACCTTTGCGCCAACAGCAAGTGACCCCGCTTGCAAGGGGGCAGCCTCTGTCCGCTGACCACCTCAGGTCAAGTCGCCCGAGTCCTGCGCCGATTCGACTGGGTTGACGGGCAGATGYACGGTGAAGCAAGTCCCCTTGTTCAGCTCGCTTTTCACCTCGATGCGCCCACCGTGCTTGTGCACGATCCCATAGGACAGCGACAAGCCCAGTCCGGTGCCGCTGCCCACTGGCTTGGTGGTGAAGAACGGGTCGAAGATTCGATTCAAGATCTCAGGCGGAATACCTGAACCTGTATCGCATATTTCCACCCACACCCAATCGTCGGCGCAACCCGTGCGTATCTTGATGGCGCCGAACCCCGAAATGGCCTGGGCGGCATTCACCAGCAAGTTCATGAACACCTGGTTCAACTGCGAAGCCAGACACCTCACCAACGGCAACTCGCCGTACTCCTTGGTCACCGTGGCTTTGTATTTGATCTCGTTGTTGACGATGTTCAGCGTGCTGTCCAGACCTCGGTGCAGGTCTGTTTCCAGCCAGTTGGCCTCGCCTACATGGGAAAAATCCTTGAGCGCCTGAACAATGTCTTTGACTCGTTTCAGACCTTCTCGCGACTCCTTCATCAATTCAGTGATGTCGCTCTTCAAGAAATCTATTTCGGCTCTGGCCTTGACCTCTTCAAAACGCGCCGCAACCTCGGCGCAGCTGGTGGACTGAGCAATGGCCTCGCCGCACGAATCCAGGGCCTCGAACAGGGTCTCCAAATAGCTCTGCAGCGTACCAATATTGGAGTTCAAGAAACCAATTGGATTGTTGATTTCATGGGCAATACCGGCCGCCAGCTGACCCACCGAAGCCATTTTTTCAGATTGCAACAGCTGCTCGTGTGCATCCCGCAGTTTGCCTATCAACTGGCTTTGTTCAGCGCTGACCTCTTTCAGTGCCTCTTCCGCCACCTGCCGAGTTTTGACCTCCTGCCCCAGCATCAAATTCTTGGCGCTCAACTGCTTGTTCACCCGACGCAAAGCCAGATGCGTGCCAATACGCGCCATCACCTCTTCGATCTGAATGGGTTTCGTCACATAGTCGACAGCGCCCAACCTGAAACCTTTCACGACGTTGCTGGTGTCCGTCAGCGCGGTCATGAAAATGACGGGAATGTCCAGGACCGCAGGGTTCTCCTTCAAGAGGCGGCAAGTTTCAAAGCCATCCATGCCGGGCATCAGCACGTCCAGCAAGATGAGATCCGGTTTGACGAACGCCGCCCGCTTCAGCCCCTCCTGGCCATCTTGAGCGACCACGATGCGCAGACCTTGGTCTTCCAGATAGTCGGCCAGCACTGCCACATTCGCGGGCGTATCGTCGACGATCAAAATCGTTGACGATTCACCGGACTCAGGCAAGCGAGTGTTCATCGACGTGCATTCCCTTCAACGCAATCGTTGACCATATCCAGGATGGCCTTGGATTGGTATGACTTCGCCAAAACCCTTAACTTGTCGGCGAAAGGCTTGTACCTTGAATCAATAGCCTCGATGTGATCAGCCTGCCTCCGAATATCTCTCAT
>NZ_JBFUGE010000692.1:0-2965 GCF_056403075.1 Ideonella sp. P3_A4
CTGATCGACCGCGCCGATCGCGCGATGTACCAGGCCAAGCAGGCGGGGCGGGCGAGGGTGGTGCCGGCTGAGGGTTGAGACCGGGAGGCGGCGCTGCGTAAACTTCGCCGCATGCCCGAATCTGCCGATCAAGCCAAAGCCGCCAAGCGCGCCGCTGAACTGCGCGCCCAGCTGAACCACCACGCCCACCTCTATTACGTGCTCGACGCGCCTGAGCTTCCGGACGCCGAGTACGACAAGCTGTTCCAGGAGCTGGAGGCGATCGAGGCGGAGCACCCCGAACTGCGTACCGCCGATTCGCCGACGCAGCGCGTGATCGGCCAGGTGCTGCCCGGCCTGGTGGCGGTAAAGCACACGGTGCCGATGCTCAGCATTCGCACCGAAACCGACACGACGGCCGGTGGCGCCGAGGCTTTTGATGGACGGGTCCGTCGCGAGCTGGGCCTGGCCGAGGGCGACCCGCCGGTCGAGTACGCCGCCGAGCTGAAGTTCGACGGGCTGGCGATCAACCTGCGCTATGAAGACGGGGTCTTGGTGCAGGCCGCGACGCGTGGCGATGGCGAGACCGGTGAGGACGTGACGCACAACATCCGCACGATCGGCCAGATCCCGCTACGGTTGATCGGCAAGGCCCCGCCGCCGGTGCTGGAGGTGCGCGGCGAGGTCTACATGCGGCGCGACGATTTCGAGCGCCTGAACGAGCGTCAGCGCGAGAAGGGCGGCAAGACCTTCATCAACCCGCGCAACACCGCGGCCGGCGCCGTGCGCCAGCTCGACACCCGCTCGCTGGCCGACAAGAAGCTCAGCTTCTTCGCCTACGGCCTGGGCGACACCCAGGGTTGGGAGCGGCCGGCGTCTCACAGTGCCTTGCTGGACGCGATCGCCGCGTTCGGACTGCCAGTGAACGCCGATCGGGCAGTGACACAAGGCGCCGCCGGCCTGATCGACTTTCACAAGCGCATCGCCGAGAAGCGCGACGCGCTGCCTTTCGACATCGACGGCGTCGTCTACAAGGTCAACGACCGCGAGTTGCAGCAGAAACTCGGCTTCGTCAGCCGTGAGCCACGCTGGGCCGTGGCGCACAAGTACCCGGCGCAAGAGCAGATGACGCGGCTGCTGGACATCGACATCCAGGTCGGCCGCACCGGCAAGCTGACGCCGGTGGCCAAGCTGGAGCCGGTGTTCGTGGGCGGCACGACGGTCAGTAACGCCACGCTGCACAACGAAGACGAAACCCGGCGCAAGGACGTACGCATTGGCGACACGGTGATCGTGCGCCGCGCCGGTGACGTGATCCCCGAGGTGGTAGGCATCGTGGCCGACAAGCGCCCGGCCGATGTCGGCGAGCCGTTCGACCTGTACAAGCGGTTGGGCGGCAAGTGCCCCGTCTGCGCCAGCCCGATCGAGCGTGAGGAAGGTGGGGCCGACTGGCGCTGTACCGGTGGCATCACCTGCCCGGCGCAGCGCAAACAGGCGCTGCTGCACTTCGCTGGCCGCCGCGCAATGGACATCGAAGGCCTGGGCGACAAGCTGGTCGACCAGTTGGTGGACGGCGGCATCGTCAAGACGGTGCCCGATCTGTACCGTTTGGGCTTGGCCAACCTGATGGCGTTGGAGCGCATGGGCGAGAAGAGTGCGCAGAACCTGCTGGCCGGCATCGAGAGCAGCAAGTCGACGACGCTTGGTCGCTTTCTTTTCAGCCTGGGTATCCGACAGGTTGGCGAGACCACCGCCAAGGACCTGGCGCGCCACTTCGGCAACATCGACCGGTTGATGGACGCGCGGGTCGAAGAACTGCTCGAAGTCAACGACGTCGGCCCGATCGTCGCCGAGAGCATCCGCCATTTCTTCGACCAGCCGCACCACCGCGAAATCGTCGAGCAGCTGCGCGCGGTCGGCGTGCACTGGCCCGACCAAGAGGGTACGGCCAGCGACGCGCCGCGCCCCTTGCTGGGCAAGACATTGGTGCTGACCGGCACCTTGCCGAGCCTAAGCCGCGACGAAGCCAAGGAGATGATCGAAGCCGCCGGCGGCAAGGTCAGCGGCTCGGTGTCGAAGAAGACGAACTACGTGATCTCCGGCGAAGAGGCCGGTAGCAAGCTCGACAAAGCACGTGAATTAGGGGTGACGGTGCTCGATGAGGCCGGGCTGAGGGATTTGCTGGGGTCGTAGCCTCGATAATCCGAGGCTTTGCCCGCTCCCTCGCGTTTGTGATTTCAAGCCTGCCGCCCGCCCTGGCGAATCCGAAAAAGGTTCTCGTCGTCCAGTATTCCCAAACGGGCCAGTTGCAGGCCGTGGCGGATGCGCTGCTGGCGCCGCTGCGCGAGGACGGGCGATTTGATGTCCGGACCGAAACTCTGGCGCCACTGAAGCCCTTCCCGTTTCCGTGGCCGTTTTTCCGTTTCTTCGATGCATTCCCGGAATCGGCGCACATGGTGCCGCCACCGCTGAAGCCGCTGTCGTTGACCGGCGACGAACGATTCGATCTGGTGATCCTGCCGTACCAGGTGTGGTTTCTCGCGCCTTCGCAGCCGATCACCGCCTTCTTGAAAAACCCGGCGGTGCAGCGCGTGCTGCGCGACACACCCGTGGTGACCGTGATCGCCTGTCGCAACATGTGGCTGATGGCGCACGAAAAACTGAAGACGTTGCTGGCAGACGCCGGTGCGCGGCTGATCGACAACGTGGTGCTCACCGACCCAGGCCCGACGCTGGCAACCTTTATCACCACGCCGCGCTGGCTGCTGAGTGGACGCAAGGGCCCGATCCTGGGGATGCCGGCTGCTGGGTTGAATGACGAACAGATCCGCGGTGCGCGGCGCTTTGGGCTGGCATTGCGCGACGGGCTGCTCGCCGGTCGGGAACGGCAAGATGCGCCGATGCTGGCCGGCCTTGGGGCCGTGCACGTCGATCCCAGGCTGTATGTGAGCGAAAAGGCCGGCACGCGCAGCTTCTTCATCTGGGG
>NZ_JBFUGE010000693.1:0-2960 GCF_056403075.1 Ideonella sp. P3_A4
GCGTGAGGAATGTCTGGTCGCGTGTGCTGGTCGACAGCGCGATGGCAGTGGTGGCACCGGACCGTTTCCCGACGGAAGCGTTGTCGGAAACGTTGGTGGGCTACGCGTTGCAGACACCGGCCGAGGGCGATGCAGACGCGATAGCTAAGTCGATCCGGGCGAGCACGACCCTTGGCGGTTCTGAGCTGGAGAGTGCCGTCAACAATACGGGTTATGCCATTCGGGAAAACTTGGGCATCGATCCCGCGCTGCGCGTCTTCAAGTTGAATACCGTGCTCTTCCCGGATTCGGCCAACGCCTGGGACAGCCTGGCCGAAACCCATGCGGCCAAGGGCGACACAGAAATGGCAAAGGCGCTGTACGACAAAGCCCATCGGCTCTCGGCGCGGTCAGAAGGGGGCAAGGATCTTGTGCGATAGCCCCCACGCGCGGGGCAGCTTGTAGGCCCACCGCGCGTGCAACAGAATCGGCGCAGATTGGCTGCTCGAAGTCTTATGCCCTGGGACTACCCCAACCCGTTCACTCTGCCCACCATCGTGCAGGGCCACGACATCGATGGCTTGAACCACACCAACAACGCGGTGTACGTGCAATGGTGCGAAAAGGTGGCCTGGGCGCACTCCGAGGCGCTGGGGTTGGCCTTGGCCGACTACCACCGGCTCGACCGCGCGATGGCGATTCGGCGCGGCGAGTACGAGTACGTGCTGCCGTCCGGCCTGGGCGACGAGATGACGCTGGGCACCTGGCTGTTCAGCGGCGACGGCAAGCTGGCAATGAACCGACGCTTTCAGCTGATCCGCGACCGCGATGGGGCCACGATCCTGCGCGGGCAGTGGGACCTCGTCTGCATCGAGCTGAGCAGCGGCCGGCCGCGTCGCATGCCGCCGGAGTTTTGCGAGGTCTATCTGGCAGCGGCTGTTGATCGTCCAGTGCCTGAAGGTGATTGAGGATCGCTACGCTTGCACAGAGCACCTCGGCAAGGTTACGTCGGGCCGGTTTGTCCAGTTGGTGGAACGTCGCATCGGTTGTGTAGATGCGAGGTCGTATGCATCATCCGCTCGGCCGAGCGGCGTGGCGGGCAGCTTGCGAGCCCTAGCAGTTGGTCAGCTTCAACTCGCGGATGACAGCAGCGCAGCGGGGTGCGGTCKGTCGAGCCACGTGTGCGGCTGACTCCTCCCGGCCATTTCCTGTCCGTCATATGGGACCGCTTGTGAGCGGCCCGGCTCAAGATACTTGCGTGGCCACACTGTGTCGCTCCCACGACATCTTCAGATGGTCAATTAACCAGCGACCCGCGGGTCCGGGCGGTTCAGAAGCCTGGTGAAAAGCAGACATGGTCAACATGAACCCGGTTCGCGGCATGTCATCGACATCCAGGACCACCAAGGTTCCCTCAGCGATGTCCTTCTGCACCATGTGCAGAGGCATGCCTCCCCAACCGAGGCAGTCTTTGAGGAACGCGTACTTGGTCGACAGGTCCGCCAATCGCCAGGTCGATGGCGACGCGACGCCGTAGTCCTTGCCTGCCATGAGGTCGGACCTGTCGGTGAGCACGAGTTGGACGTGCTTCGCCAACTCGCGCTTCGGAATCCGCTGGCCAAAGCTGGCAAGGGGATGACTCGCGGCAGCGACTGAGACCAGCGGCACTTCGCCCAATCRCTCGCTCACCAAGGACGGGAACGTCAGTGACGGCAAGGTCGAAAGAATGCCCAAACTGCACCGTCCATCCAGGACAGGTTGATAGGCCGCTCCCAACCCCTCCACGAACAGGCGCAACGGCGTCAGCGGGAACTGGCTGGCGAATGCCTTGGCCGCCGCGCTGACGAGCGCGGTTGGGAAGAACACGTCAACCACCACCGAGAGCTCGGTCTCCAGGCCTGCCGCCATCAGCTTCGCGCGGGCCTTCAGCGTGTCCACGCCAGACACGATGTTGCGGGCGTCGGCAAGCAGCAGCACACCTTCGGGTGTGAGCTTCGGGAATCTTCCTGAGCGGTCGAAGAGCACGACCCCGATTTGGTCCTCCAACCCGCTGACCCAGCCGCTGACGGCTGATTGCACGCGATTGAGCTTGCGCGCAGCGGCCGAGAAGCTTCCCTCGTCCACCGCGGCGATGAAGGTTCTGAGCTGGTCCAGGGAGACGCCGTCGAGCATTTGAGCCTCCTTCCATCTTCAAAACAGATGGTTCGCATCTCAATATACCGGCTTCTCAGAACGGAGGCCGGTCTCCATCATTCGTACCCATGCAGCCATCGCCGCAAAGGATACGAAGTGATAGCCACCCATCTGGAATCGACTGCTCTTGGCGAAACCAGCCAACCCCAGCCGCAACCCGCGGCCGGAACCGCATCGCGCTACAGCCGCACGGCCATCGTGTTGCACTGGGTCCTCGGTCTGGCCATCGTGGGCGTGTTCGGTGTCGGCCTCTACATGGCCAACCTGCCGTTCTCTCCCCTGCGCCTGAAGTTGTTCAACTGGCACAAGTGGGCGGGTATGAGCCTCCTGGCTCTGTCGGCGCTGCGCCTGATGTGGCGCCTGACCCATCGGCCTCCCGCCTTGCCTGCGCGCATTGCCGCGGCGATGCCCGCCTGGCAGCACTGGCTGCACGAGGCGACCCACTGCGCGCTCTACGTCCTGTTCTTCGCCGTACCGCTCATCGGCTGGGCCTATAGCTCGGCGGCAGGGTTCCCCATCGTGGTGTTCGGCGTGCTGCCGATTCCCGACTTCGTGCCCGCCGACAAGGCGCTGGCAGCTCTCATCAGGCCTTGGCACGAATTCAGCGCCTTCGCATTGATTGGCCTGGCGCTGCTGCACGCGGCAGCTGCCATGAAGCACCAGTGGTGGGACCGCGATGGCCTGCTGAGCCGCATGTGGCCCGGTCGTCGCTGAACGCTCCCTCAACCGAATCTTCCCTAGGAGTCTCCATGAAGTCCCCTCGTCTCGTCTACTTCGCCGTCCTGGCC
>NZ_JBFUGE010000694.1:0-2958 GCF_056403075.1 Ideonella sp. P3_A4
TCGCCCCTTACCGACAAAGATCTGCGCAACCTCGAGTTCGTCCTCAACAACACTCCTCGCAAGATCCTCGGCTTCCGCACTCCACACGAAGTCTTCTCTCAACTCAAAGTCACCGACATCGCTGGTGTTGCACTTCATCCTTGAGTCGGCCCTGACGCGTCGGCGTCACCGTGCTGACCAAGACAAAGGGCCCCGCGGGGCCCTTTCTTCATGGAGACGCCGGCGGCTCGCCCGGCCCGTCGCCTTCGTTCCTGTAAGCCCGCCAGCTGCCGATCGCATGGCGCATCAGGCTGACCTGGCGCACGAAGCGGGGGCAGGCGGCGCATATGGCCAGGTGCATGCGCAGGCGCAGGCGGTCGGCCCAGCCCAGGGGCTGGTCTTCGCCTTGCAGCACCAGGTGCGTCGCTTCCCTGCAATCGATCTTCCAAGTCATGCCCGGCCTCCCGCACTGCCCACGGCGTTGAACCAACTGGCTTGCAAACAGTCTCGCAAGCGCAGCCGGGCTCGGTGCAGCAGCACCCACAAGTTGGTCGACGTGATCGCCAGTTCCTTACAAATCTCGTCGGTGTCGAGTTCCAGCCACTCGCGCATCATGAAGACGCGGCCCTGGGTGGTGGGCAGTTTCTCGACGCAGGCGTCCAGCACGGCCAGGAACTGGCGCTGGCCGCACAGGGCTTCGGGCTGGTCGGCCCAATCCACCGGTGTTTCCCGCCAGTGGCCGGTCTCGTCGAACATCAGGGCGTCGAGGTCTTCGCCGTCATCCCGATCCAGCACCGTGGCTTCGCGGGCATGGCGGCGCAGCTGATCGATCAGCTTGTGCTTCAAGATGCCGACCAGCCAGGTCTTCAAGGCCGAGCCGCCGCCAAAGCTCTGCGGCTTTTCGAGTGCGGCGAGCAAGGTGTCGGACACGGCGTCCTCGGCCCAGGCGTCGTTGCGCAGCTGACTGCGCGCATATCGCAACAACTGGGGTCGCAAAGTCTCGACCTGCTGCGCAAAATCCGTCATGCGGGCGCTTTCTTCAATACGTTGGCCGGCAGTGTAAGGRACTTGGGCTGCCGTCGACCCATGCCTGTCCCGTTCATCAACCTCTCAAGGAGTTTTCAGACATGACCCAACAACGCCAGATCGTCGCTTCCGCCTTCGCCGCCGTGTTCGCCCTGGGCCTGGCCAGCGCCAGCGCGCACGCCGAAGAAAAGGGCAAGGAGAAATGCTATGGCATCGTCAAGGCCGGCCAGAACGACTGTTCCAACCTGAACGGCAGCCATTCTTGCGCCGGCCAGTCCAAGACCGACATGGACGCCAACGAGTGGAAGTATGTCGCCAAGGGCACCTGCAAGGACCTGAAGGGCTTGACCGTCGACGAAGCCAAGGCCAAGACCAAGAAGTAAGCCAAACGCCGACAGCAGCAGCCCGCGCCTCGACCGCATGACCACCGCCCCGCAACCCGTGCCGACCCCGGTGGGCATTGGCTGGCGCCAGCCGCACTACCGCGAGCTGTTGGAGCGCCGCCCGGAGCTGGACTTCATCGAAGTCCACTCGGAGAACTTCTTTGCCGAGGGCGGTGCGGCGCTGGCGCTGCTGGGCGAGGCGCGCGAGCACTACCCGGTGAGCCTGCACGGTGTGGGCCTGGCGCTGGGTTCGGCGGCGGGGCTGGACCCTTGGCACCTGGACCAGCTTGCTGCCCTGGTCGAGCGGGTGCAGCCCGTGCGGGTTTCAGACCACGCAAGCTTTGCGCGGGTGGCCATGCCCGGTGGCGGCCCGGTGCTGCATGGCAGCGATCTGCTGCCGATCGCCTTCACCGACGCTTCGCTCGACCTGATGGTGGCCCATGTGCAGCAGGTGCAAGAGCGCCTGAAGCGCCCGCTGCTGGTGGAAAACATCTCGGCCTACCTGCGCTGGGAAGACGACCACCTGGCCGAGCCCGAGTTCTTCAATGCCCTGGCGCAGCGCAGCGGCTGTGGCCTGCTGCTGGACGTGAACAACCTTGTCGTCAACAGCTTGAACCGCGGCGCTGCCGACGCCGTGGCCGATGCCTGCGCCTGGGTCGATGCGATCGACCCCGGCATCGTCGGTGAGGTCCACTTGGCCGGCTACAACGACGAGGGCCCGCTGGTGATCGACGACCATGGCTCGACGGTGCATGCGCCGGTCTGGCAGGTCTATCGCCATGCGATGCAGCGGCTGGGTTCTACCCCGACGCTGATCGAGTGGGACACGAACCTGCCGCCTTTCGACGTGCTGCTGGGCGAAGCCCGGCGGGCGCAGGAGGTGGCGAAGTGAGCGCCGAACTCGCGCGCCAGCAAGCGTTGCTGAATGCGCTGCGTACGGCCACGCCAACGGACCTGCCCGTGGCGGCAGTTGCGCTGCGAGGACGCGTCGCGCTGCAGCCCGCCGATCGGCTTGCCGGGCTGCAGGCCTACCGCGCGAATGCCCAGACCATCGCCGAGCGGGCCCTTTCCGCGGCCTACCCGGTGCTGGCGAGGCTGGTCGGCGAAGAGACGATGGCGGCTCTGGCGCGCGACCTGTGGCGCGACCATCCCCCGACCCGAGGTGACCTGGCCTGGTTTGGCGCCGAACTGGCCGATCAGCTGCTGGCCATCCCTGAACTGACGGATGTGCCGTACCTGGCTGATGTGGCACGGCTGGAGTGGGCCGTGCACCGTGCCCACACCGCGGCCGACCCGCAGGACGGTGCGCCCGATCTGCGGGCGCTGGCCAGCGAAGACCCCGATGCATTGCAGGTGCGTTTCGTCGACGGCAGTGCCTGCGCGGCCTCGACCTGGCCGGTGCTCACCATCTGGCAGGCGCACCAGGTGCCTGCCGAAGCCGAGCCCGACCTGGAGCCTGCACGCGAAGCGTTGGCGGCCGGGCAGGGCGAAGCCGTCTGGGTCTGGCGGCGTGGCCATCGGGTCGATGTGGCTGCGCTGACGCCGGCCGAGTGTGCATTCAACCAAGACC
>NZ_JBFUGE010000695.1:0-2954 GCF_056403075.1 Ideonella sp. P3_A4
GTCGCTGACCGGCCATCCAGCAGCCCGGTCTTGCCGAGCACGAAAACCCCGTTGCAGACCGACATGACAAGGTCCGCGTCGGCCGCCACCTGGCGTATCCAGCCCAGCATRGCTTCGCTGGGCTCGGCCTGGGCCGGGATCACGACGACGTTGGGCTTCGGCGCGGTGGCGAAGCTGTGGTTCGCGACGAGGCGCAGCCCGCCCGACGCGGTCAGCGGCTCGGTCGATTCGGCGACGGTGTACAGCCGAAACGGCTTGACGGTGTCGAAGACCTCCCACGGGCCGGCGAAGTCGATCGCAACCGCGCCGGGCCCCACGACGAAGGCGACCTGGATCTCGCCGTTGGCGGGCACTGGCAACGGTGGCGGTGGGCGGGCCGCAGCTGGTGCGGCGCCTGTCGCGACAGCCGCCGTGCTGCCCACTGCCAGGCTCGCCGCGACGGCGAGGATGTCTCTTCTTTTCATGGCCGGGCTGAATGTCGAAAGCGGTGCATCTTAGAAGCACGCTGCGCGGCAGCAAGGACGTTGATCCCTGGTTTCCTGCCAATCTGTCATTCGTCTTTCAGCGACTGCACAAAGGTGCGGATCGCTTGGGCTGCATCGATGGGCGCGACCTGCAGCAGGAAATGCGGTCCGACCAGTTCGATGACCTGGGCGGTCGGCTTCAGCGTCGTCACCAGGCGCGACGCCGCGGCAGGCACCACGCGGTCTTGCGACGCGCGCAGGCACAGCGTCGGCACGTTCACCTGCAGCCACGTGGCGCAGACATCGACCGACAGCACGGCGCCCAGCCGTGCCCGTATCGCGGCCGGTGACACCGGGGCCAAGGCCTGGGCCAAAGCCGACCGCCAGGCGGTATTCGCGGCCCGTCCCAACAGGAACCAGGCGAGCCCGCGCAGCGGCATGGCCTTCACCGGCAGCCACCCCAGCAGCGGCTTCAGCCAGGACAGCCAAGGTTGCGGGTTGCGCACGAAGCTGCAGCACAGCACCAGGCCCTTCAAACCCACCGGCGCTTCGGCCGCCAGCATCACGCCGATCGGGCCCGAGAACGATTCGCCGAGCAGCACATAAGGCCGGTCTTTCGGCAGCATGGCGCGCACCATCGACACCAGGTCCGAATAGCCGGCGGGGCGGTCGACCGGGTAGCGCACGACCGTCAGCGGGAAGCCACTGCCGAGCGCCGCGATCACGGGAGCGAACAACTCGCCGGTCCCGTCCAGGCCGGGCAAGAGCACCAGGCTGATTCCGGACCGGGTGGGTGTCGCGGCGTCAGCGTTGCTCATCGTGTTCTCAGGTCACGCGGTGTGCTGCCAGCGCAAGCCCTGCGGCAGCTCGGGCGGGCCGAACAGGAAGTGCAGCACGCGGCGCAGGCTGTGGCCGCTGGCCTTGGACGAGGCGTGCAGCAGCAGCGGGCGCAGCAACAGTGCGTCACCCTGGCGGGCTTCGCAGATGACCTCGGTCGATTGCGCTCGCAGCCGCGACGCTTCTTCGTCGGCCAACAGGCCGAGCCGGTGGCTGCCGGGCAGCACGCGTAGGGGCCCATCGACCGCGCTGCAATCGTCCAGGTGCAGCCGCACGGCGACCAACTGCTCCAGCACCGCCACCGGCGCCTGCACGAAGAGGCTGCCTTCCTTCTCGGACCAGCCTCGCCAGCCGGGTGCATCCACGCGCGCCGCGACCGGGATGCTCTGATCCTGGTGGACGGGCACCAGCCAGTTGCGAGTGCTCGACTTCTCGAAGTAGGTGCACTGCACCGCGACTGCGCCCTCGGGCAGATGCGGGGCGACGCGGGCATGCCCGCGCAGCCGCTGCGCCAGCGCGGCGCACCAAGCCTGCGGCAGCAGGCAACGCGTGCCGGCGCTGTCGCCACCGCGCAAGGCCAGGCCCTGCGCGATGGCCTGGCATTCGGGCGGCGGCAGTGCCTCGGCCACCGCGACAAAGCCGTCGAGGCTGAAGCGGTCAGGGGATGGGCTCATTCAATCAGCGGACGCAGGTAGGGGCTGCACGCGAGCACGATCGATGCGAACAGGTGGGCCGGGCCGGAGGGGACGACGCCAGATGGGCGCCGGCGCAGCAACGGCGGCGCCACCATGCTGACCACGACGCCGAGCAGGAAGAACATCAACAGCCCGGGCACCGCTTCCAGGCCGAACCACGCGCCGGCCATCGCGAAGGTCTTGAAGTCGCCATAGCCGATCACGAAGGCGCCCGTCACCCGCTTGATCGTCAGCGCCAGCAACCAAGGTCCCACAAACGCCACCGCCGCACCATAGACATGCTCGGTCGCCTGGCCGGCATGGGTGTGGAACAGCAGGCCGATCCACAAGGTGGTCAGCACGACCTTGTCGGGCAGCAGGCTGTGCTTCAGGTTGATGACCGTCAACAGCAGCAGCGCCCAGAAATACAGCGACCAAGCCGCACCGGTGGGCGAGAAGCCGTGGCGCACCATCACCAGAGCACCCAGCATCAGGCCGGCGCCGACGATCCACATCGATTCGGTCAGCGACAACGAGAAGCGGTCCGCGCCGTCCTGCAGCGTGAGCTTGGCCTTCAGATCGGCCTCGACGTCTTCGTTCCACTGCCGTTCCATGTCAGCGGGCAGGCGCTTGGCCAGCGGCAGCAGCAACAAGGCGGTGGCCAGCGCGAAGGCGATGACACCTGCAATTTCCTGGATCGACAGCGGCATGAGTTGAGAGGTGTGGGTGGCCAACGCGGGCAAGAAGGGCACTGTGCCCGGCGCTGGCGCGGCGAGTCAACCGCCGCTGAATGCTGATCGCGTAGTCTTCACGCTTGGCTCGGTGCGCGACGGGCACGACGCTGCTCGAGCCATTCGAAGACGCCCATGCCCGCCAGCATCGCCAACACGAAGACGAAGGCCTTGGCCTGGCCGGTCCCGAGTGCCACCAGCGCAGGGCCCGGGCACAGGCCGGCCAGCCCCCAGCCGATGCCGAAGAG
>NZ_JBFUGE010000696.1:0-2947 GCF_056403075.1 Ideonella sp. P3_A4
GCCTACTTGGAAGGCGCGAGAGCATTGACGTTCACCATCCCACGCAACGCCTCTGGCGGCACGCACCTGTTGCAAACAGTGGGGGATGGCGCACCAGTATCGCGAAACGTTTCCGTCGTCCATGACACCATCAATTTGGCCCCTCGGCTTGACCACGTGACTCTCGCTGGCTCGCGCTTTGATGGCGCCGGCAACGTCAATGCAACGTTGTATGTACAGGGAGCCAATATTGACGTTGGCGCTCGGTTGCTTGTCGACGATCAGCCGGTCCCATCGACAGTGCACAAGGTCCTATTGAATGAGCTCTACGGCGCCGACCCTCAAGTGCTTCACTACCCGATCTGGCACTACCTTGCTCGCATCGCGCCGCTGCCACCCATGCCGCGAGGTCGACAGATCAGAATTGCTGTGGTTAACGAAAATGGGACGCTCAGCAACGCAGTAGACTATCGACTACCCACCGACCCCAACAGTCTGGACAGCGACGGGGACGGGCTACCCGATGTGATCGAAATCAACGGTTGGGACAGTGACAAGAACGGGAAAGCTGACGAGCCTCCCAAGGTCCTTGGTCTCGACCCGTTCGTAAGGAACGTACTCGTAGAGGTCGATGTTATGGCCGGCATCGCCTATCCACCTTCAGCTGAAGCATTGCGGCTCGCTCAGCAGGCCTTCGCAAGCGCGCCAATTCTCAATCCTTTCAACGAAAGCGGCGTCAGGCTGTTCCTGGACGTCTCGGGGCAGGTGCCTTTCTGGAACGCAATCTCATTTAGGGAGAGCCACGAACCTCTTATCAAGCTGGGTAGCGTTGACCGCCTTGCAGAAGTGCATTTCACGCGCTCTCGAAAAGGTTGGTTTCACTACGCAATTTGGGGCAACGCGCACGCAGCCGGCTGGAGTGGCGAGAGCAATGTCGACTTCGACGGAACCGGCGTTGGCGATACGTTCGTGGTTACTCTTTCAGAGTTTCCGCCCGCATACCAGGTTGCCGTCGTGCAAGCTTCAACGCTGCTGCACGAACTGGGGCACAACCTAGGACAACGACACGGCGGGACCGACCACTTGCCGCACAAGTCCACCTACTGGAGTGTGATGTCGTACTCGTGGCAGCTTCGCTCGGGATGGCCTGCCACTTCGCGCAAGCAATACCCAACGTGCACTCAGGTCTTTTATGGAAAGTCCGGCGCGATTGAGACGCTCGGTTCGCCGRCTCCCGGACTGGTGCAGCGCCTCGACTATTCCGAGGGCATGGGTCCGGAACTGATGGCTGCAAGCGGGCTACAGGAAGGTGCCGGCGTCTGCGGCCAGCCGATCGACTGGGACGGCGATGGGAGCATTTCCGGCTCACCGGTCAATGCGCAACTCACGCCCGACGACCCTGACGTCATATCCATAGCTGACTATCCCAACTGGGCGAGCCTACGGTACGACGGACCACGGATAGGCGGACAAAAGTGAACGCTATGAACAATGCTCTGTCGTTGATTATGGTCCTGGTGATCTGCCCAGTCTGCTTGGCGCAAGACGCCAAACCCGCGGCAAGTGGAACCGTAGAAGTACGTGGCCCGAAACCAGGTAGCGCCATAGCTGGAAGCGCATCAGATGTAGCGATCCTGCCCGACGCAGATCGTGATCGGCAGTTCCGCGTCCAGCAACTTCTCAGGCAGATGGAAGTCCGCGGGGGCATGGTTCCCGGCACGGTGACCGTTAGGGGCGGCTACCCGGGAGGAGTATTGATCGAGCATGACCTTGGGAAGGTACTGCAAAACAAGGTGAACAAGGCGCAATGGGCCTTTGGCGACGTCGCGCCACCCAGCAATGCACCAACATCCCTGTCTGCTGCGAATGTCGAGTACAGAGTCACCAACGACCACAGCGGTGGAGAGAGTCTAGTGGCCGTAAAGAGCGACTCGGACGTGGTGGCGAGTGCGGCCAAATCTGGCTATGGACCACAAACCGTGACGATTGACATCGTTGGGCTGAGTGCGACACAGCTCGCCGACGGGCGCCCCGATCCCGAAGTGAATCTCGTAGTAAACGGCTTGACGCGCCGATTGAAGGCAGGCGAGTCGGCGACATTCGAAAACTTCGAGGTCGTCGTGCAGTCAAGCGTGGACTTGAGGAAACAGAAGTCTGTGGAGGGACCACCTTTCGCACTGCGTCTTTTCGTCAAGCCCAAGCGCTAAAACGTAAGAAGGAAGAAGCATGAATAGAGCTGCGATGCTGGCGGTGATGGTGGCACTGGCTGGTTGTTCGAGTGTTTCATCACTGCATTCACCAACTCAGGCAAACGCTGACGGGCTGACGTACTTCATGCCTCGCAGGGACTTCATTGTCAAGGTGACCGTGGTTGACGGCGGCAAGTTGTCGAATGTTGCATTCGACACCACGGCGTCCTACCCCGATCCGGCTCGCCAATACATCCTCACGCATGGAGCAAACGTCTTCGGCAAAAACACGCTGGATGTCGCAATTAGCGGCGCCGGTCTGCTTACGTCTGCCAAGTCAACGACAGAAAGCAAGGTTACTGACGCCTTCAAGAATCTTGGCACACTGGCTGGAACGGTTTCCGCAATGGGCGGGGGAGACGCCGCTCCTTCGCAGAAATTAGGCGGCGCCTGCTCGATAGCAGGCACGCATGTTTTCGTATTGGACAAGCCAGGACGCTACGATGTGTGTGGTCTTCAGGTTGATCTTGCCAAGAAGCCCACGGTATCGGGAATGCCGTCGGCGCTTGCAAAGGCTGCTGATCAACACGAGTCTGGTTTGTACTATCGGCAGCAAGAACCCTACCTGATTCAAGTGCAGGGGGCCGGCATCAACAGCGCCGCTGTTCTCATGGCGCCCAACGAGTCGCCGGTGCGATTTCTGCCCGTGTCCAAGACCTTCTTCTCTGGCAACAGTGCCGACTTCGCATTCGAAGATGGCGTGCCAACAAAGTACAAGC
>NZ_JBFUGE010000697.1:0-2944 GCF_056403075.1 Ideonella sp. P3_A4
GCCCTGGCCCAGATCGCCATCGAACCCATGGACATCAACAACGAGGAGCGCGCATGAGCCCCGCCCGGCCGCCCGTAGGGGCTCATTCCCGCTTGGCGGGACCGGCCACAAGCCGTAGGGTGCACCAATGAACCTGCATCAGTTTCGCTTTGTGCAGGAAGCGGTGCGCCGCAACCTCAATCTCACCGAGACGGCGAAGGCGCTGTTCACCTCCCAGCCCGGCATTTCCAAAGCCATCCTGGAGCTGGAAGAAGAGCTGGGCGTCGACATCTTCGTGCGCCACGGCAAGCGGCTCAAGCGCGTCACCGAGCCTGGCAACCAGGTGCTGAAATCGGTCGACCTGATCCTGCGCGAGGTCGCCAACCTCAAGCGCATCGGCGAAGAATTTTCCAAGCAAGACAGCGGCCGGCTGTCGATCGCCACCACCCACACACAAGCGCGTTATGTGCTGCCCGAGCCGGTGGCGCAGTTGCGCAAACGCTTCCCGAAGGTGCAGGTCAGCCTGCACCAGGGCACGCCGGACCAGGTGGCGCAAATGCTGCTGTCCGACGCCGCCGACATCGGCCTGGCGACCGAATCGCTGGCCGACTACGAAGAGCTGGTCACCCTGCCCTGCTACGAGTGGCAGCACGTGATCGTGATGGCGGCCGACCACCCGCTGGCGCACGTCGAGCGGCCCACGCTGGAACAGCTGGCCGAAGAGCCGTTGATTTCATACCAACCGGCCTTCGCTGGCCGCAAGAAAGTCGACCAGGCCTTTGCGCAACGGCGCCTGAAACCCAACATCGCGCTGGAGGCCATCGACTCCGACGTGATCAAGACCTATGTGCGCAGCGGCCTGGGCGTGGGCATCATTGCCGAGATGGCGATGAAGGCCGAAGGCAACAGCACCGACCTGGTGTGGAAGCCGGCCGGCCACCTCTTCGGCAGCAACACGGCCCGCGTGGCGTTCCGCCGCGGCGCCTATTTGCGCAGCTTCGTGCTGACCTTCGCCGAACTTCTATCAGACCGCCTGTCGCGCACCTTGATCGAACGCGCCATGGGCACCAGCCAGGGTGATGACAACTATGAACTTTGAGATTGAACGCCCCTCGGCTGGCAGCATCAGTGCCTCGCCACCGGTGCCCCGCACCCCGCTGATCAGCAGCCGCCTGCCCGAAGTCGGCACGACCATCTTCAGCGTGATGTCGGCGCTGGCCGTCAAGCATGGCGCAGTCAACCTGGGCCAGGGCTTTCCGGATTTCGACTGCGCGCCCGGCCTGGTCGAGGCGGTGCATGCAGCCATGCAGGCCGGCCACAACCAGTACCCGCCGATGGCCGGCGTGCCGGCACTGCGCCAGGCGCTGGCCGCCAAGATCGAACGTTTGTACGGCCACCGCTACAACGCCGACACCGAAATCACCATCACTGCCGGCGCGACGCAGGGCATCCTTACCGCGATCCTCGCGCTGGTGCACCCGGGCGACGAGGTGATCGTGCTCGAGCCCTGCTACGACAGCTACGGCCCGGCTATCACGCTGGCCGGCGGCACGGTCGTGCGCGTGCCGTTGAACCCCAACGGCTTCCACCTCGATCTGGCCCAGCTGAACGCGGCGCTGAGCCCGCGCACCCGCGCCATCATCATCAACACGCCGCACAACCCGACCGGCAGCGTCTGGTCGGCGGCCGACATGAAGGCCCTGGCCGAACTGCTGCGCCCGACCGATGTGCTGGTGCTGTCGGACGAGGTCTACGAGCACATGGTGTTCGATGGCGAAACCCACGCCAGCGTCAGCGCCGAGCCTGAGCTGGCCGCGCGCAGCCTGGTGATCTCGAGCTTCGGCAAGACCTACCACGTGACGGGCTGGAAGGTCGGCCACGTGGCCGCGCCAGCGGCGCTGATGGCCGAGTTCCGCAAGGTGCACCAGTTCAACGTGTTCACCGTCAACACGCCGATGCAGCATGGCCTGGCCGCCTGGTTGGCCGACCCTGGCCCCTACGAGGAGTTGCCGGCGTTCTACCAGCGCAAGCGTGACCGCTTCCGCAATGGCCTGGCGGGCACGAGATTCGAGTTGCTGCCCTGCGCCGGCAGCTACTTCCAGTGCGTCGACTACAGCCGCATCAGCAGCCTGCCCGACCTGCAGTTCTGCGAGTGGCTGACGGCCGAGGTCGGCGTCGCCGCCATCCCGCTGTCAGCCTTTTATGCCAGTGCGCCCGAGCGGCCGATCGTGCGCTTCTGCTTCGCCAAGACCGAAGCCACGCTCGACGAAGCGCTGCGCCGGCTGTCGCGACTCTGAACGGCCGCGCGATCAGCGCAGCGGGCGGCGGGCCGGGTCCAGCGTTGGCTCGGTGTCTGCGTCGCCGGTATCGCCAGCCGGCGGCAACGCCACCTGGCCCTGCAGCGGCGGCAGCGCGAACGACGTGAGTTCGAACGGCGGCACCTCCGCTGGCGAAGCTGCCACCTCGACTGTCGCGTGGGCCGCATCCGGCCCGACGTCGCCGTCCAGCGGCAGCAGCACGTCGACTGCCGCCGTCTTGCTGCCCCCTTGCTGCCACAGGTCGCGCGCCAGCGCGTACAACACCAGCACGTCCTTGTAGGCCGGCAGGTCGAACAGCTCGTAGGCCGCGTCCTTGCGGAACAGCATGGCTTCGAGCATCGCCATCGCGTCCAGTGGCTCGGGCCACAGCGACTGCAGGTGCTGCACCACATCGGGATAGTCTTCCAGCGCCCGGCCACTCAGCGGGCCGTCTTCCCACTCCGGCGCATAGGCATTGAAGCGGCGGTTGAAGCGCGTGCGGATGCGCTCGTAGGCGTCGCGGTCGCCCTGGCGCCGGTAGATCTCCAGCAGCTTGGTGTAGGGCAAGGGGCTCAGGCCGCCGGTGCTGCGCAAGTGCGCCATCAACAGGTCGATTGCGGCCTCTTCCTGGCCCAGCGCGATGAAGAAATCGGCCTGCTGCTCCAGGT
>NZ_JBFUGE010000698.1:0-2942 GCF_056403075.1 Ideonella sp. P3_A4
GGCGTAGGCCTCTTCGAAGGGCTCCATGTTGTGCGCCGCTTCGCCCATGGCGCGCCGCAGATGGATCAGATAGTCGCGCGTCAACGCCAGGTCCGCCAGCGGGTCGGTGGACACCGCGCCATGGCCGGGGATCACCACGCGTGGCTTGTAGTCGATGAGGCGCTCCAGCGTCGCGATCCAGAGCCGGCTGTCGGCTTCTCCCACAAAGGGGATGCGCCCGCGAAAGAACAGATCGCCTGAGAACAGCACGCCCAGCTGGGGCACGAACACCACCAGGTCTTCGGGGCTGTGGGCCGGCCCGACATGCCGGATCACGATGTCGAAAGAGCCGACGCGAAGCTGGGTCTGCTCATCGGTAAGCCACCGGTCAGCGGGAACCAGACGGGTGTTCTGGTCGATCCAGGGCGCAAGCTCCGAGCGGCCCGCCTCCAGCCGCTTCTGCGCAGCGTCGGAGTTCAGGTAGGYACGCCCCGCGTTGTGCGCTATCACGGTGGCCCCTGCGGCCTTGAACGACTGCAGGCCGTAGATGTGGTCCGCGTGGTAGTGGGTCACGATCACGTAGCGCACCGGCTGGGTCGTGACCCGCTTGATTTCGGCCAGCAGCTCGTTGGCCAGCGCCGGCGACCCCAGCGCGTCGACCACCACCACCCCGTCGTCGGTGACGATGAAGCCGGCGTTCGAGATGAAATTACGATTCGCAGGCGAGCCCAGGGCCGCTTCGCCTTGGGCGACCCAGACGCGGTCCGCCACCTGGGTCGCATGCAGCCTCGGCTCTTCRGCCCGTGCCATGCCGGTGCATGACAAGGCGAAGGCCACAAGCAACAGGCGCAGCCAGYTCATCCTTGCCATCCCGATTCCGTGGGCGTGTTGCTGGTCAGCCGTGTGTGATCACGGCCGGATATAGGCGTAGCCCTGCAACTGCAGCTTGGTGATTCGCACGACGCCGGACGGCACGAAATCGGCCTCTTGGAGGAACGCGTCCTTGCTCAGGTTGCGCGTYTTGAGCGTGATCTCGCAGATCTCGAAGTTCACGCCGCGGCTTTTCAGGGCCGACACAGGGCCGGCGTACGGGCTGCCGTTCTTGTCCTTGGCGCCTTCCATCAAGAAGTCCACCCCCTGCGCGTGCGCCACGACGGTGATCTTCGCGGTGGAGTCGGTGTCGAGGTGGTTGCGTATGTTGCGCAGCGCGCCCAACGCTTGCGCATCGGTGTCGCTCACGTGGTAGACGACCTTGTCCTGGGCCCAACCGAGCCCTGCGGTGAGCGTGAGTGCCGCGCAAACGAGCCACTGTCGGATGTTCATGGGGGTCTCCTTGTCGTCAACGAGAGAAGTGTCGCGCGGTGCAGCAGATTCTGCTCAGCCTTCGGACATGCCACTGTTGCCTGCCACCCCGACCAGGGTCGGCGTGTTGATGCGGCGCGGCTTCACGTGGCCACCGGGCTGCGACTTGAGCCAACTTTCGACCACGTCCCAAACCGGCTTGGTGCCGGGCACGTGACGGGCCTCTTCAGCCACCGGCGCCCACCCCGCCACCTTGTACTTGCGGCCGGCCTCGATGGGCTTGCCGCCAAGGCGCATGTCGGTGATGCGCTGGCCCATCTTGCCGCCCGGCTGGCAGCTGTAGGCCAGGCCGCCGACGCGCACCATGTCGCCACCTTGCTGGTAGTACGGGTCGGGGTTGAAGAGGTTGTCGGCCACGTCTTCGAGAATGCTCTTGATCGTATCGCCCGTCATCTCGTTGACGGTGGCATAGGGGTAGGTGACGGCCAGCTGGTCCATCATCAGCTCGCGCGTGATTGCATCGCCTGGCAGCAAGGTGGTGCCCCAGCGAAAGCCGGGCGAGAAGGCGATCTCGGCGCCCTGCACGTCCATCAGCGCGTCGCACACCAACTGGTCCCAGCTGCCGTTGAAATTGCCGCGGCGGTACAACAGGCCGTCGGTGACGGCGAGTTGCTCGGCCAGCTTGGCCTCATACGGCGCACGCACCTTGGTGATCAAGGCCGCCATCGCCGGGTCGGCCTTCAATTGATTGGCGAACACCGGCAGCAGGCGGTAGCGGAAGTCGGCCACCTTGCCGCTCTTCACGTCGAAATCCATCACGCCGAGAAACTTGCCGTTGCTGCCGGCATTGGTGACGAGTGTCTTGCCGCCGGCGTTGCTCACCGGCACGGCGACCGGCACGCCGTCGTGCGTGTGGCCGCCGAAAATGGCGTCGATGCCCCGCACACGCGAGGCCATCTTCAGGTCGACGTCCATGCCGTTGTGCGACAGCACCACCACCACCTGCGCGCCTTTGCCGCGGGCCTCGTCGACCATCTTCTGCAGGTTGTCGTCCTGGATGCCGAAGCTCCAGTCGGCCACCAGGTAGCGCGGGTTGGCGATCGGTGTGTAAGGGAAGGCCTGGCCGATGATCGCCACCGGCACGCCGTTGATGGTCTTCAGCACATAGGGCTTGAACACCGGGTCGCCGAAGTCGTTGGTCTTGACGTTCTGCGCGACGAAGTCGACCTGGCCCTTGAAGTCCTTGTCGATGATCTCCTGCACCCGCTCCATGCCGTAGGTGAAYTCCCAGTGSCCGGTCATCACGTCSACRCCSAGCAGCYKGYAGGCGTCGACCATGTCCTGCGCGTTGGTCCACAGCGAGGTGGCCGAGCCCTGCCAGGTGTCGCCGCCGTCGAGCAACAGGGCTCCCGGCCGCGTGGCCTTCAGCTGCTTCACGAGTGTGGCCAAGTGCGCGAAGCCGCCCACCTTGCCGTAGCGGCGGGCGGCCTGCTCGAAGTCGATGCAGGTGTAGGCGAACGCCTGATCGGTGCCCGGGCGCAGGCCAGCGGCCTTCAGCAATGACTCGCCCACCAGGTGCGGCAGTTGGCCCTGCATGCTGCCCAAGCCCAAGTTGACGCTGGGCTCGCGGAAGTGGATGGGCAGCAACTGCGCATGGCAGT
>NZ_JBFUGE010000699.1:0-2924 GCF_056403075.1 Ideonella sp. P3_A4
AGCTTGACCAGCTTGGCAGGTTTCATCGACTGTCTCCTGGATCGGTGCATGGGCAGGCCGCGCCGATCTGCGTCGGCTGGCGGCGGTGCGTCGGGTTCAGCGCAAAGTGGCGAGGACGCGGTCGACCATCACGCCGGACTGGCCGAGGTAGTTCGACGGGTCGCAGAGACGGGCCAGCGCGGCACGGTCGAGATGCTTGTTGATCTCCGGGTGCTCAGCCAGCAGGTCGAGCAGCGGCCGCTGCTGCCTGACCGCATCGCGGCAGATGTCGTACACGAGGTCGTGCGCGTACTCGCGGCCGATGTAGGGGCCCAGGCCCATCATCACGGCCTCGCTCATCACCAGGCCATGGGTCATGTCGATGTTGCGGCGCATCGCCTGGGCATCGACTTCCAGCCCTTCGAGCACGAATCGCGACTGCTTCAGCGCCCCGGCCATCAGGCAGAACGCCTCGGGCAGCACGATCCACTCGATYTCCCACGGGCCGGTCGAGCGCTCGTGGTCGGCCACCATCGCRTCCATCAGSGCSGCGGCGTGCTGGCGCACCACCGAGATCGCCGCGTGGATGTAGCAGCTCGAGATCGGATTGCGCTTCTGCGGCATCGTGCTGCTCGATCCCCGGCCATGCGCGAAGGGTTCGTACACCTCGCCGACCTCGGTCTGCATCATCAGCTTGACGTCCATGCTGAGCTTGCCGAGCGTGCCGCCGATCAGGCCGAGCAAGGTGCCGACCTCGGCGATGTTGTCGCGGATGGTGTGCCACGCGATCACCGGCTGCTTGAGCCCGAGTTCGGCGCACAGCCCAGCCTGGGTTTCCATCGCGCCGTTCTCCAGCGACGCCAGCGTGCCTGCGGCTCCCGCGAACTCGCCGACCAGCACGCGCTCCTTGAGTTGACCCAAACGCTCGCGGTGACGCTCGATCGCCGAGAGCAGGCCGGCCATCTTGTAGCCGAAGGTCACGGGGATTGCCTGCTGCAGGTTGCTGCGCCCGATCATGGGCGTCAGGCGGTGGGCCTTCGCGTGCTTGGCCATCGCAGCCGAGATCGCCGCGAGTTCGCGGTCGACGATGGCCAGGCCTTCGCGGATCTGCAGGACGGTCGCGGTGTCAGTGATGTCCTGCGTGGTCGCGCCCCAGTGGCAGTACTCGCCCAGCTTGTCACGGCACAGCGCGTTGAGCTGCGAGACGACACCCAGGATCGGGTAGCCGATGCGCTCGGTCTGCTGGCGCAGCTTGGCCATGTCGATCTGGTCGAGGCGGCAGTGGCTGACGATCTCGTCGGCCGCCTCCTGCGGGATCAGGCCCAGACGCCCCTGTACCTTGGCCAGCGCGGCCTCGATGTCGAGGTACTTCTGCGTGCGGTTCTCGTCGGACCAGACCTGGCGCATCTCGTCGCTGGAGAAGATGCCCTGGAAGATGGCCGAGTCGATGATGGTGGCGGACATGGTGGTGTTCCTTTTGAAGACGGGTAATCAGGTGCCGGCGCGCTGCAGGGTGCGTTGCGCCTGCAGCACCACGGGTCGGTCGATCATTCGGCCGTCGAGCTGGGCTGCACCGGGTGACGCGGCCTCGGCGGCCAGCACGCGTCGCGCCCACTCCAGCGCCTCGGCGCTCGGCGCAAGTGCGGCGTGGATGGGCGCGACCTGTCGCGGGTGGATGCACAGCTTGGCTCCGAATCCTTGACGGCGCGACCAGGCGAGGTCGGCGAGGAGCCGCTGCGCGTCGTCGAGTTGGGGCGTGACCCCCGCGACCGGTGCAGCAAGGCCGGCGACGCGTGACGCAATGGCGAGCACACTGGCGGCATGCAACAGGGGTTCGGAGCTGTCGGTGATATCGAGGTCGAGATCGAGCGCGTAGTCGAGCGTGCCGAAGACCAGCCGGACGACACCTTCGGCGGCGGCCACTTGCTGGACATGGGCAACGCCGCGGGCGCTTTCGATCAGCGCGAGCACGCGAGCCTCGGGCACGACGCCACGAACGGCTTGCACCTGAGCCGCGGACTCGGCCTTGGGCAGCATGACGTTCGAGATACCGACCTCGCGCAGCAGCCGCAGATCGTCAGTGAAGCTGGTCGACTGGGCATCGTTGATGCGCACCACGATGCGCTTGCGGTCGGCCTCGACGGCCTGTGCATGCCACTGCGCGATGGCATCGCGTGCCTCAACCTTGCCGGCCGGTGCGACGGCATCCTCGAGGTCGAACACGATGGCATCGGCGCCACTGGCAAGCGCCTTGGCGAAGCGCTCGGGGCGGTTGCCCGGCACGAAGAGATAGGTTCGCGGGTCCATCAGATGGCCTCCGCGGCGCGCAGCACGCGGACGCCCTCGGCATCGATCCCCAGCTCCCGCAGGATCGCGTCGGTGTGCTCACCGAGCGCCGGCACCGGGTCCATGCGCGGACCTTCGTCCCAGGTCCCGGGCGGAAGCATCGCAGGCAGCGCGCCGACGGGGGAGCCCACCTCGCGCCAGCGCTGGCGTGCCTTGAGCTGCGGATRCTCCCAGACCTCGTGCATCGTGTTGACACGCGCATTGGCGATCTGGGCTGCTTCCAGGCGCTCGACCACCTGCGGGGCGGTCAGCGTCGAGAAGGTGTCGACGATGAGTTCGCGCAAGGCCGTGCGCTCGGCAACCCGCTTGGCGTTGCCGGCAAATCGCGGGTCGCGGGCCAGTTCGGGGCGCTGCAAGACCTTCTCGCAGAAATTGACCCACTCGCGTTCGTTCTGCAGGCCCAGCATCACGCTGCCCTGGTCCGCGCCGGTCGGGAACGGGCCGTAGGGGTAGATGGTGGCGTGCGCCGCCCCGGTGCGCGGCGGCGGCGGTGCACCGTCGAAAGCGTAGTACAGCGGGTAGCTGGTCCACTCGGCCAGCGACTCCAGCATCGAGATGTCGATGTGCTGGCCGCGCCCGGTCTGCGCGCGCTGCAGCAA
>NZ_JBFUGE010000700.1:0-2918 GCF_056403075.1 Ideonella sp. P3_A4
GCCTTGCTGACGCGAGCCCGCGCCGCGCACCCGCAGGTCGCCGCCGGCGAATTTGGCGCCGACATGCAGGTGCATCTGGTCAACGATGGGCCGGTGCCGGTGAACTCAGCGACACCGCGCGCCGACATGCAGCGGCTCTGCTGGCCATGGCCCAGAACGCCGAACAGCAACGCTGGCACCAGGGCAACGGCCGCCAGATGGCCGTTGTGCTGCCCGAAATCGACAACCTGCGCGCCGCGCTGGCGTGGTCAGCCGACCCCATGGGCGATGCGACGCTGCTGGTCGCGCTGGTCGGCGCTACCGGCTGGGTCTGGAAATATGCCGGCCTGGCGGTCGAGGGTTTGCGTTGGTGCGAGGCGGCACTGGCTCGCTTCGAGCAAGTCACCGAGCCCGCGCTGCAAGCCCCCGTCCTGTACGCCAGTGCGCGCCTCGCGAACCAGGCGGCCGCAACGCAAGAGATCGATGCGCTGGACCGTGCGGCCGCCATCTACCGCCGCCTCGGCGATCGACGCGGCCTTTACCTCTGTCGCACCCTGGCCGCGCAAAAGCTGGCCTGGCGCTACGACTTGGACGCCGTGGAGGCGGCCATCCGCGAGGCCGCCGAAGTGGCCGACTCGGCGTGGCCGCCGCTGGCACGTGAAGAGCTGCTGCTCGCGCGCACCTTCTGCCACGAGGCATCGGGCCACCCGGCCGAGGGTCAGAAGCAAGCCGAGGAACTGCTGGCATTGCATCAAGCTCATGGCGACCCGCACGCCATCAACGCGGCCCGGACCAATCTGGCCGAGAACCTGTTCGTGCAGGGCAAGGTCGACGAGGCGATTGCACTGCGCCGGCAGGTGGCGGCCCAGACCGGCCACAGCTTTGCGCTGTCGGCCATCACCAACCTGGTCAACCTCAGTGCCGCACTCACGTGCCGGGGCGACATCGCCGAAGCATTGGCACTGGCCCAGCAATCGCTGCCGGACCTGATCCGCGTTGGCCTCCTGGACGACTTCGCCGACCATTTCGCACTGCTGGCTTGCCGGCGCGGCCGCCACGCGGTGGCCGCGCGCCTGGCCGGTTGGTGCGACGCGCAGTACACCCAATCCGGCTTTCAGCGCGAGCTGAGCGAGCAGCGCGCCCGCGACATGACCGAGGCGGCCCTCGCCGCCGCGCAACCCCCGTTGCCGTTGGCAGACTGGCTGGCCGAGGGGGCCACCATGTCCGGTGAAGTGTTGACAGCACAGGCGCTGAGCGATTGACCGGAGACAGCCCCGAACTCACCCTCGGGGTCGGCCGTGGCAGCGGTGCAGGGCATCGGTGCCGCGCTGTTGTCGCCCCGCCTGTTTGCCGACCTGTGCGAGTGCGGCGAGCTGATCGTCCCGTTCCGATGGCAGGTGCGCGGCCCGAACAGCTACTGGTTGCTTTGGAAAAGCGACAACCCCGAGCCGCACTTAGTCTCGTGCATCCGAGTGCAGTTCAGCGCCGAAGGTGCAGAACCCCACCTGCGGTGTCCGCAGGCTCAGAGGTAGTGCTCCAGCATCTCGATCAGCGGATCCAGCACGTCGTCATCGCTCCAATAGGCCGTGTGGGACATCGGATTCCAGCTCTTCAGGATCCAGTCGATCGCACCCTGTCCGGCGTTGATCGAACGGTCCTCGACCAGGTCGTGGTAGCCGGGGCTGAGCGGTCGCAGCGGCCAGCCGAGCACATCGTCCGGGTCGAACATGTTCAACCAGTGGAAGTCGGCGTTCGGCGGATCGATCGGCTTGATGTCCATCTGCTGATGGGCCGCGACGAAGATCGGGATGTTGCAGCCAGTGGTGACCCAGCGGTTCAAGTTCGTGCCGGCGAGGAACAGCTTCTCGTCGGCGGTCAGGCCACGACCGCCGGTGATGGCCTGGGCGTAGGCATCGATGTCGGTCCAGATGCCGACGCTCGCGCCCTTGCCAGCTCCACCCTGCTGCTTGAAGGCTTGCTGTGCATCCCACAGGTAGCTCGACAGCACCTGGCAGCCGAGCGACTGGCTGATCGCCACCACGTGGCCGCCGGAGCCCACCTCCTGATACGCGCGCAGCAGCTCCTGCGCAATGCGGATCTGCGCCTGCACGTAGGTCGATCCGGGCAGTTCCTTGCGGTTCTCCAACCCCGCAGCATCGCCAAAGCCGAACAGCACGAACTTTCGCAGGTCGTCGTAGTGGACCTTGCTATGGTCATCGATGCTTTTCCAGACCGCCTGCTGGTTGCCCTGACGCACATCCTGATAGTAGATGGAGCAGAACGCCAGGTTCTCGAACTTGTCGCCCAGACGCTCGACCAGCGAGCTTCGCAAGTCCTCAGAGTAGTGCCGCTTGGTCTCGCCCATGCCGTGCACCGTCAGCAATGCCACCTTGGCCATGTCGTGCCTCCTTCATTGGAAGGCCGGCAGTGTCGGTGGAACCGCTTGGACGTCGCATCCCTCAATCGGTGGATGCACAGTTCAACAGCGCCGCCGTCCGCACGTCATGGGCCCGCCATGCTCAGCCGGCGGCAGGCCGCCCGATCAGCTCATGCGCCGCCGTTTCGCGCGCCAGCGCCTCGGTCACCGGCCCGATCGCAGCGCGGTTCAGCAAGGCTTTGGTCTGCGCCAGCACCGTCGGGTCTCGCAGTGCCAGTTCCTGTGCGATGGCCAGTGCGGCGGGCACTGCATCGTCCGCATCGACCCGCTCGCTGACCAGGCCACAGCGCTCGGCTTGTTCGGCACTGAGTTCGCGGCCGAGCATCAGCATCGCCTTCGCACGCGGCAGGCCGATCGCAGCCGGCAAGGTGGCGCTGACCGCGCCGGTGCCAAGCAGGCCGATACGGGCCTCGGGCAGCAGGAATCGCGCCGTGCGTGCGGCGACGCTGATGTCGGCGTTCAGCATCATCTCGAGCCCTGCGCCGACGACCCAGCCGTGGAC
>NZ_JBFUGE010000701.1:0-2915 GCF_056403075.1 Ideonella sp. P3_A4
ACGGTGGACGACGCGTTGCGCGAAGCCCTGCGGGCTGCGGGCGGTGGCGAGCCTTTCGTCTACGGCAAGTCGGCCGGGCGGCAGGTGACAGTCAAGCGTTTTGGCGCGTTGCCGGCCAAGGCTTGGGACGACGCCGACGCGCTACGGCAGTGGTGCCGCCAGAGTTGGGAGGTGGCGCGGCGCGCTGCCACGACGACGGCCAAGGCCAAGGCGCGCCCGGCGACCCGCGGCTAACCCGCGTGGCAGCCTCGGCCGTCATCTCGGCCCGAGGCGAGGAGAACGTCCGTGACGGCCGTCGCAGCGGGGCAGGGCAGCGCGCCCAGTGAGCGTGGAACGCCGGCGTCCATGCCAGACAATCCGCCAGCCGCCGAAAGGCCCGCCAAAACATCTCCTCAGGACCATGCATGCCGCTGCTCCAGCAAGTCGACGACCTTTTCTCCCTGCTCGACACGAAGACGCCGATCGTGATGATCGAAACACACGAGGAAAAGCGCGTGCTGGCCCTGTTCGAGCGCATCGCCGCCCGCACGCAGCGCGAGGTGTGGACCTGGTCGGCCAGCCGCGGCCTGAAGATCGCCCATGGCCTGAAGCTGTCGCTGACGGAGTTCAACACCAACCCGGCGGTGGACGATGCCGACACCAAGCAACTACCCGACGCGCTACAGCAGGTCGATCGCCTGCCGACGGCGGCGTTGGTCGTCTTCCTCGACGTCCATCCGTACCTGAGCAACCCCCTCATCACGCGGGCGATGAAGGAGATCGCGCTCAAGGCCGAAGGCCGCGGCCAGCAGATGGTGCTCGTGGGGCACGACATCCCGCTGCCCGGCGAGCTGGTGCCTTTCACCAGCCGATTCGAGGTGGAGCCCATGACCATCGACCTGGTCAAGAAGCTGTTCAAGGAAGAGGTGGATCGCCACAACGGGCGAGAGGGTCAGAACATCAGCGGCTGCCGCAAGACGCTGGACTCGTTGTTGCGCCACATGGTCGGGCTGCCCGAGGCTTCGGTACGGCACCTGGTGCGGCTCACGCTCACCGACGGCGTGATCTGCACGGCGGACCTCGCACGCGTGTTGTCGGCCAAGCAGGAAACGCTGGGTGTGGCCGAGCTACTGGTGTTCGAGCAGAAGCTGCCGGCGATGGAAGACGTGGCCGGCATGAAGGCGCTCAAGCGCTGGCTGCTGTTGCGCCGCGAGCCGTTCCTCGACCCCGAGGCCTCGGGCCTGCCGGCGCCGCGCGGTGTGATGCTGCTGGGCGTGCAGGGCGCGGGCAAGAGCCTGGCGTCCAAGGCCATCGCTGCCGCTTGGCAGGTGCCGCTGTTTCGCATGGACTTCGGTGCGCTGTTCGACAAGTACCAAGGCGAGAGCGAACGCAAGCTGCGCGAGGCGCTGAAGGTGGCTGACGCCATGGCGCCGTGCGTGCTGTGGATGGACGAGATCGAGAAGGGGCTGGCGGGCGGCCAGGGCGATGGCGACACGGGGGCCGGCAAGCGCATGCTCGGCTCGCTGCTCACCTGGATGGCCGAGCGCGAGTCCAGCGTGTTCCTTGTCGCCACGGCCAACGACATCGAGGGCCTGCCGCCGGAACTGATGCGCAAGGGCCGGTTCGACGAGATCTTCTTCGTCGACCTGCCTGCACCGGAAGTGCGGCAATGCATCTTCCGCATTCACCTGCAGAAGCACCGCATCGCGTTTGACGACGCCGCACTGGCGCCGCTGGTCGAACGCAGCGAAGGCTTTTCGGGGGCCGAGATCGAGGCCGCCGTGGTGGCTGCGCGCTACGAGGCCCATGCCCGCGGAGAACCGCCGCAGCACGAGGCCGTGATGCGCGAGTTGCTGCGCACGCGCCCGCTGTCGGTGACGCGGGCCGAGGCCATTGCAGAGCTGCGGGAGTGGGCGGCCGACCGGACCGTCAGCGCGGACTGACGGATCAGCTTGCCGTCAGCGCCTCGCGCGTGACCAGCAGCACCTGGTCGTCGCCGGCGCTGGTCGGCAGCCAGACGACGTCCAGCGTCGGGAAGGCTGCTTCGAAATGCTCGCGCTCGTGGCCGATCTCGAGCACCAGCACGGCGGTCGGTGTCATGTGGGTTGGCGCGTCACGTAGCAGACTGCGGATGAAATCCATGCCGTCACTGCCGCCGGCGAGCGCCATCTCGGGCTCGGCGCGGTATTCGGCCGGCAGCTCGGCCATCGACTGGGTGTTGACGTAGGGCGGGTTGCACAGGATCAGGTCGAAAGCTGGTTGCCCGGTGAGAGCCGCCAGGCCGTCACCTTGCGCCAGCTGGATGCGCTCTTGCAGCTCGTGGCGACGCACGTTGATGCGCGCCACGGCCAGCGCATCGGCCGACAGGTCCGACGCGGTGACATCGACATCCGGCCAGGCCATCGTGGCCAGCACAGCGAGGCTGCCGTTGCCGGTGCAAAGATCGAGCACGCGATGGGTCTCGGCGCCGAGCCAGGGGTCGATGGTCGCGTCGGCGATGCATTCGGCTATCAGTGAGCGCGGCACGATGACCCGCTCGTCCACGCTGAACGGCACGCCTTGCAACCAAGCCTCGCCGGTCAGGTAAGCGGCGGGTTGGCGGGTGCTGATGCGACGTTCGATGAGTGCGGCAGCTTTGGTCGCTTGCGCCTCGTCCACGGGCTGCTCGGCCACCAGGTCCAGTCCGTCCAGCGGGTGGCCCAAAGCCCACAGCACCAGCCAGGCGGCTTCGTCAAAAGCGTTGGTGGTGCCGTGGCCAAACGAAACGCCCGCTTGTTCGAGGCGGGTGCTCATCTGCTCGATGAGTTCGATGACGGTCATGGTGTGGAGTCGGTGGGGATTGGAGTGGGACTGTAGCGGGGCAGGGGTGGCGTGGGCCGCAAGCCGGTGCCCGCAGGGGCTCATTGAGAAATCACCCCTGCGGGCACCGGCTTACG
>NZ_JBFUGE010000702.1:0-2910 GCF_056403075.1 Ideonella sp. P3_A4
ACCAGCAGCGCGCGCCTCGCACGCTCAACCACGCTGGAGCTCCTTGATCAGCGGCACGATCTTCTGGTTCAGCAGCTCGGCAGTGACAGGCCCCGACAGCTTCAAGCGGATCTGGCCGCGCTGGTCGATCACGAAGGTTTCGGGTACGCCGTAGACACCGTAGTCGATGCCGACCTTGCCCCTGATGTCTTGCACCGACAGCTGGTAGGGGTTGCCGTGCTGCTCCAGCCACTTCGTGGCCTCGGCGGCGGTGTCCATGTAGTCCAACCCGACGACAGGCGCCAGGCCGAGCCGCGCGAAGTCCACCAGCAGCGCGTGCTCTTGGCGGCACGATGCGCACCACGAGGCCCAGACATTCAGCAGCCAGACCTGGCCCTTCATGTCGTGCGGGCCGAAGCGCAGATCGGGTTGCGCCAACTGGTCCAGCGTGAAGGCCGGTGCTGCCTTGCCGATCAGTGGCGAAGGCAGGTCCCGCGGGTCTTGCTGCAGGCCTGCGCCGAGCAACAGCATCAATGAGAGAAACAGGCCCAGCGGCCACAGGAAACGCTTCATGGGCTTCACCAGCTGGGTGTGGCTTTGGTGGGTGGGGCCGAAGCCGTTGAAGGTGGTTGCAACCAAGGCGCCAGCGTCAATGCCCAGACGACGCTCAGCGCCAGGGCCAGCGCCGCCACGAAAGCCACGAGACCACCACCCCGGCGCGCCGGGTGTTCCACCGACGGCGGTGCCTCCACGACCTTCCAGCCCGTCACCATCGGGCCGACCAGGTTGTCCTTCTTGACTCGCAGATGGAAAACGATCGCCGCCAAATGAAGACCCGCCATCGCCAGCAGGCCATTGGCGAGCAGCTTGTGCCAGCCGGTGAGCTTGCTGACCAGGGGGTCTTCGATGAAGGTCGCCAGAGGGCCGGCAAACGAAATGTCGTCGTTGCTGAACAGGCCGCTGCCGGCTTGCATCAAGAGCAAGCCGAGCAGCGCGAACACCGACAGCGCACCTAGCGGGTTGTGGCCCAGGCCTTTCCAGCGGCCGCGCAGGTACGCCACCAACTTGGCCGGTGTCGGCGCGAAGTGGGTGAAACGTGCGGAGGTCGATCCGATGGCGCCCCAGACCAGGCGGAAGACCAACAGCCCCAACACCGTCAGCCCGGCGATCCCGTGCAGGGTCATCCACGCGCCACCCAATTCGCCGGTGACGACGGCGGTCGAGACGCCCAGCACGAGCAACCAGTGGAAGAGTCGCAGCGGCAGATCCCAGAGCTGAATCCGGCGGCGAACCGCGCCTGTGAGGGCGGCGCCATCAACGGTGGGCTCGCCACTGCGCACGGTGCTGTCGATGAAGGCGGTGGCGGCGAGGTCGGTGGATGAGTTCATCGCTGTCATGGTCGGGAGAAAGAACCTGTCCATCAGCAACAACCGCGCCACTGCACATGACCGGGAATGCCCATTGAATCGGGTCTGCCGGCGCGTCGTTTCAAGCAGCGCTGTTGRATCGCCAACAAGGCACAGCTTGCATTGCTGCGTCGCCAACAGCGACTTGAGCACTGCTCCAGTGGAGCGTGAGGCGGCACGACTGTTGCAACGCTTGTCGGGCCGAATGCGTCGCACGTCGCGGCCATATGGTTCTTCGGAAGTCTTTCTTCTCGGGTCGCGACGACCTCTGCAGACTGACAACGCCAAACGAACCCACGTGATCTCTTCTTTTCAGGATGCCTTGATGAATCTCTCTGTCTTCCTCCGCAAARTCGGCGTGCTCGCCATGCTCGTGACGGGCAGCGCGTTGGCTATGGCCAAGGAGGTGAGCTTGCTCAACGTGTCTTACGACCCCACACGCGAGCTCTACCAGGAATACAACGCAGCCTTCGCCAAGTACTGGAAGGCCAAGACTGGCGATGACCTGACGGTCAAGACGTCCCACGGTGGTTCGGGCAAGCAAGCCCGTTCGGTGATCGATGGCCTCGAAGCTGATGTGGTGACGCTGGCGTTGGCATACGACATCGATGCCGTGGCCAGCGAGGGCAAGCTGCTGTCGGCCGATTGGCAAAAGCGCCTCGGCCACAACAGCACGCCCTACACGTCGACGATCGTGTTCATCGTGCGCAAGGGCAACCCCAAGGCCATCAAGACCTGGAACGACATCGCCAAGCCCGGCGTGGCGGTGATCACCGCGAACCCGAAGACTTCCGGCGGCGCCCGCTGGGCTTACCTCGCCGCGTTCGGTGCTGCGCTGACCGCGCCCGGTGGCAACGAGGCCACCGCGAAGGACTACATCCAGAAGGTCTACGCCAACGTGCCCGTGCTGGACTCCGGCGCGCGTGGGGCCACCGTCAGCTTCGCCGAGCGAGGCCTGGGCGATGTGCTGCTGTCGTGGGAGAACGAGGCCGGCCTGGTGCTGAAGGAGTTCGGCGCCGAGAAGTTCGATGTGGTCTACCCGCCCAACAGCATCCTCGCCGAGCMGCCGGTGGCGGTGGTGGACAAGGTCGTCGACAAGCGCGGCACGCGCGACGTGGCGCAGGCCTACCTCGAGTACCTGTACTCGCCTGAAGGGCAGGACATTGCGGGCAAGAACTTCTACCGGCCCACCGATGCCAAGGCCGCTGCCAAGTATGCGAAGCAGTTTCCGAAGCTGGCCCTGTTCAGCATCAACGACGTGTACGGCGGCTGGACCAAGGCGCAGAAGACCCACTTCGCCGACGGTGGCCTGTTCGACCAGATCTACACGAAGAAGTAAGCCATGCGCTCCATCCTCTTTGCGACCCGGCGCCTTGCCGCCGTTGCCACCCTGTTGAGCCTGACCGCTTCGGTGCAGGCGCAGCAGACAGCCGCCACCATCGTCGACAACCCCTACGGCATCGAGGCTCTGTGGACCCAGAGCGACCTGGTGTCCAAGGCCGTGCTGCTGATTCTGGCGGTGATG
>NZ_JBFUGE010000703.1:0-2897 GCF_056403075.1 Ideonella sp. P3_A4
GGTGTCGACCTTGAACCACTCGCCAGCGTGGGAGTACTCGCAGCACTCAACCACCTGGCCACAGAGAACAGCGCCCTGCTTCTTGACCTGCACGTGCAGGCGTACGGCACGGCGCTCTTGCAGGCCCAGGCGAGCACACGCCAACGAGTACTGGAAATGAGAGAGCGGACCGCCTTGGACGGCGTTACCGAAACGGTGACAATGCGGCGCAATGGGAGCGGACATCGCGGGTTACCAAATGTGGAACGCCGCGGAGGTTACCAAAACCGTAACCCGCTAGGTAATCAGGAGCGCGAATGCTGGCCGAGATCCTTGAAGGCTTGACGAACGAGCAAAAGCATGCTCTCGACGAATTGGATATTCCAAAGTCGAGGCGATCGGAGTGGAAAAGCGGCCGTCGCAGGCCAACTGCTGCTCAAGCAAAAACACTGGCGATCGTCGCCGGAATTGACCCCGTACCGCTTCTGCAATGGCTTGCAGAGCAGGAGGCCACCCCCGCTCAGCGGGGCTTGTTTCGACTCGTCATGGAGCGAGCTGGATCCGCCATCTTGACCGTTATGTTTGCGGTCATTTTGTCCGGCGGTCTAAATCCGGAAAGTCGTGCTGCGACAAGCACTTACAGCGGTTTTGACGCTGCGAAACAGGATATACATTGTCGCGTATGTAGAGACGGCGGAGGGCCCATGTAAAGGTTCTCTTGTCGTTCCTGGCTGGCCCTGCAAACTGGACGGGCTTGGCCTGCCGACTTCGCCAAGCTAATCTTGCGAACCAACAGAGGTCTCTGTCTTCGCGAGCTCGCCAGCCGTTCTCCGTTCTGGAGTCGGGCTCTAAGGCCCTCGTTTGGGTAGCAGCTGCCTTAGCTGCTCAAGTGCTTCTAGCGGGGTAAGCAAGCCAAAAGCAACCACCATGACGGAGAGCGCGCTGAAGCCGGCAATCCCCGTTACGACTACCTGCTTGTAACGAAGCTGGAGCGATGCCGTCAGCCAAATCACGGCCAAGACGCCGAGCAAGAAGGCAAGCCACTGATACTGGGCATGCTCAGTAGCTAACCACCAGAGCGCGAAGACTGAAGCCAAGACCAGAACGGCTGGAATGACCACCCACCTCGTCGCTGTGCTGGACTCGACCCTCTGAAAGTAGTCGCCAGGGTTCAGCCCGTTGTTCTGAAAAAAGTCCGTGAGCTCCTGCGGCGTCCCCTCAGCCCCGCCGACCTTCACGGTTCTTGTCTCCTGCCGGTGACGATACGTTCGACGTCAATCTGAGCAGAACGGTCATCCCAGTGACTGGAGGCACCGTCTTTGATAACCACTGCTCGGTCCGGTTCTAGAACGATGCTTGTGCCCTTGAAGCTAATCGGACCCGGCCGGTTGTTGAAGGCCTTGAACCGTATCGCGTCAAACACCTGCACGTAGGTCATTAGTTCGATGTGGACGGTGTCGTGGTTTGGTTGCTCCCAGCCGAAGTAGAAGACAACTACGCCCCCTCCTTCAGCCACGGGCCACCCCTCACATCGGATGCCAATGCCAGGCTTCAGTCGGCGCGCCATGTGCCGCCTGACATTGTTCACATAGCTCTGAAGCAGCGAGTGCGAAAGCATGCGATTAGTGTAGTCCTCGACGGGTCACCAGCCGCACGACAGGTGCTGTCCGACCGCACCCGACAGTGCCGTTTGCCTCCACCGCTACCAGCGTAGGGCCTCCTTGGCAGCTCTTGCGTCAGCTGCCTCCGCCTCCCGATTCCACATGTCAGCGATGGCCGTGAGCATGTTTGCCGACCGAGGAAACTCAGGCATGGTGCGCGCCCAACCTTGCGCTTGCTCTGCCAGCGCCCGCTCCTGCTGGCCGCCCTCTCCCATCGCCTTGCTGTAGACGCCGCGCATGTTGAGTCGCTCAATGAGGACGGCTTGCTCGACCTTGTCGGATGACAATTCCTCCACGAGTTGTCGCACGGCCTTGTGCGGCCAAGCTTGGTCTTGTTCGTCAACCGGTGCGTGAGCCAGCAAGTGGCCAATGCGGGCATCAGTGATTGCGCTTCGGTCTACCTCAGCCGCACGTTTACGAACGTCATTGGTCCATGCCTGTAGCACTTCGAATTCGAGTCGGTCTTCAGCCTGACCTGGCAACACATTCAAGCCATTGAGCAGCTCATAGGCTGCAGTAGCAAGCTTTCGTTCCCCTTCTGACAAGATTGGTGCATCTCCGCTGGCTGGCTTGAACACTGTGCAGATTGTTGAGACAAAGAACTCCGGACTCTCGACGAGCATCCTGTGCAGAGTCAACGGCTGCTTGCGTCGGTGGAAGAAAGGCAGGTACACGAACTCCATGTGTGCCAAGTCCTCTCGCGTGATGTCGGGCCGCTTCCCAAGCTCCTCAAACATGTGCTCCACGTAGTACGAAATCATGGTCCCATTGCCGCCGCCATTAGAATTGATTTCTGGGACTGCCGCTCTCAACAGCTCTAGCATCGTTGGAGAGGTCACGTCCTTCAATCGCCGATGGGTCGCTTCTATTGCGGCAAGCGTGCGTCCGCAAGCGCGGTAGCGGCTTATGGCGTACTCCATCTCTTCTGTGGACCCGCGCAGGCCGAAGGAATGCTTTTGCCGCCAGTAAGCGTCATCCACATCGGCGCCGAAAGAAGCAACTAGGTCCCAGGTTGGCTTCGCGTCGTCTAACGCGAGGAGGAGCCGCGCTGTCGCGTCGGCTGCAAGGTGAAGTTCGCTTTGCAGGCGACGAACACGCTCTATCCACGATGCGCCAAAGGTCGCAAACCCTTGGGCGACAAGAACGGTGGCGAGAGACTTTGCTTCCCCATCCAGCGCAAGGAATTGCCTGACCAGAGACGACGCATCTTCCTCTCCAAGCCCAAGTTGGGACAGCGACTCGGCCATCTGCACTGGC
>NZ_JBFUGE010000704.1:0-2894 GCF_056403075.1 Ideonella sp. P3_A4
ACCAATACCCGCAGTTCGGCCAATCCAATCGCCGCACGCCGGACATCTCGCTGGACGCCGACCCGGCCAGTGGTGCCTATGTCCGCTACAACGGGGCCTGGTACGTCGTGGGCGGCACCAGCTTGTCGGCTCCGGCGGTCGCCGGCATCGTCAACAACTCGGGCAACAAGCTCGGCGTGGCACCGAGCGGCGGTGGCTACTACTCCAACATGGAGGACAACCTGATCTACGCCCAGTTGTTCACCCAGAAGGAGTACAAGACCAACTACTACGACGTGACGACGGGCAGCAACGGCTCGGCGGCCGGGGTGGGGTGGGACTACTGCACCGGCGTCGGCAGCCCGCGCGGCAGGCTTGGCAAGTGACGATGCGATTGCCCGCGAACTGAGCGTCACACACGACGCGAAGGCCCGGCCCAACCGGGCCTTTTTTCTTGCTGGCGCGGCGCCACAATGCGCCGGCAACCGAAGGGATTCCCGTGAGCAGCCTGCCTCCACCTTTGCCACAGCGCGAGATGCGCATCGCCCTGCTGATCGACGCCGACAACTCGCCGGCCGCGAAGATCGACCTGATCCTCGCCGAGTTGGCCAAGCTGGGTGTGGCGAACATCCGCCGCGCCTATGGCAACTGGAAGAAGAACGAGCTGAAGGGCTGGGAGAAGGTGCTGCACGAATGCGCCATCCGCCCGATCCAGCAGTTCGACGTCAGCAAGGGCAAGAACGCGACCGACATGCTGATCGCGATCGACGCGATGGACCTGCTCTACACCGACCGGCCCGACGCGTTCGGCATCGTCTCGTCGGACGCTGACTTCACACCACTGGTGATGCACCTGCGCGCCAAGGGTGCCACGGTGTATGGCTTTGGTGCGAAGAAGACGCCCGAGCCTTTCGTCGCGGCCTGCTCGCGCTTTCTCTACCTCGAGTCGCTGGGTGAGCCCGACGACGAACCCGAGGCCGACGAGCCGGCGCCGGCCCCCGGTGCGCCGGCACGCAAGCCGCGCGCGGCGCCGAAGAAGCCGGTCGGCACCGAACTGCGGCGCGATGCACGCCTGGTCAGCCTGCTGCGCCGTGCCGTCGATGGGGCGGCTGGCGACGACGGGTGGTCCAACTTGAGCGCGGTGCGGACGCAGATCGCCAACCAGGCCTCGTTCGACCCGCGCAACCACGGCTTCAAGAAGTTCAGCGACCTGGTCGAAGCCATTGGCCTGTTCGACAGCGAGCGCCGCGGCCAGAGCATTTATGTACGCGACAAGCGCCAGGCCAAGGCGGCGCGCGGGGACTGAAACGTTTCGGCACCAAGGTGTTGCCGGCTGCGAAGCTGTGTAAAGCACGGCGTCGCAGGTCGGCGGCGATGGGTTGGGGGACGTTGTCCGGGTATCTCTCGAACACACCGGAGTCCCCATGAACAAGTACCGACGTCCCCTGCTGGTTGTGGCCGCTGCGTTGGCGATCAGCACCCTGATGTCCGCCTGCGTGGTCGTGCCGGCCCGCGGTTACTACCGTTATCACCGCTACTACGGTCAGGCGACGCCGGACCAGGTCGCGCCGCAGGCACCTGCCGCCACGGCCCCGACCCAGGGCTGATGAGCCCTTGGCGCCGGCCTGATCGGGCCGGCGTTGCAGCGCATGGGACAATGCGTCCCGTGAAGCAGGCCAGACCGCCGCTGGTGCAATTGCCGAAAGGCAGCACTGGAGGAAGGTCCGGACTGCACAGAGCAGCGTAGCGGGTAACGCCCGTCCACCGCAAGGTGCGGATCAGAGCCACAGAGACGAGTCTTGCCGGATCGCCCGACCAGGGGTGTTCTACACGGGGCCGGCGCAAGCCGGTCGCCACCGGGCGCAAGCCCGATGGCTCGGGCGCAGCCCGGAACCGGGTAGCCGCCCTTGCCGGGAGGAACGAGCGGCAAGGGTGAAACGCGGCAATCTCTACGCGCAGCAACACCAAATAGGCCGGCATTGAAGCGGCTCGCTGAGCCGGCGGGTAGGTGGCATCGAGCCAGGCGGGTAACCGTCAGGCCCAGAGGAATGGCGGTCACGGCTGCGGTTTCGCAAGAGACCAAGGCTGCACAGAATCCGGCCTATCGGCTTGCTTCACACATTATTCGGCGCGCGCGCGGTGCACATATGCATCGCGCTCTGGCCGGGCCAGCGCGACCTGCATCGCCACGCCGGTGTACAGGCCGATCAGCTGCGTCATTTCGATCAGCGTGGCCTCGTCGAAATGTTCGCGCAGCTGTGCGAACAAAGCATCGTCGATCGCCAGGTGCTTCACCAGCGCATCGGCCAGCGCCATGGCCGCCAGCTCGGCACCGCTCCACAACATCGCATCCGGCTGTGCCTTGCGCGTATCGGCGATCTGCGCCGCACTCAAACCCATGCGCGCCGAGATCGTGTCGACATGCAGGTGCCACTCGTAATCGTTGCGGGCCGCCACGCAAGTGCGCAGGATCAGCAGCTCACGCAGCGCCGGTGGCAGCACACGCCGGTCGAGCAGGCCGGTCGGGCCGAGCAAGCCGCTGTCGACCAGGTGCAGGAACAGCCCCTCGTTGCGCGCCACGGTGCGAAAGATCGCCGGCGGCGTCATCGCTTCGGGCAGCAGGCGGGCGAAACGTTCGCGCAAAGGTGCCGAATACGGCGCCACGACAGGATCGATGCGGGGCATGGTGAGGTCCTTCGATTGAATGCTACTAAAACAGTAGCAATCGAGATGCTACATTAAACGTAGCGACCACAACGAGCCATGGCATCGACCACCGATCTTCACAAGCAGGCCATCAACGCGGCGATGGAGTTGCTGCACCGCCGCTGGATGATGCGTGTCATCTGGGAACTGCGCGGTGGCCCGTTGACCTTCCGCGCGCTGCAGGCGGCTTGCGGTGACCTGTCGCCCAC
>NZ_JBFUGE010000705.1:0-2885 GCF_056403075.1 Ideonella sp. P3_A4
CCACATAACGGTCGAACTCCTTGCCGCCCAGCAGGAACCCGGCATTGGTGCCGATGGTCAGGCCCACATAGTCGTCCGGCCAATTCTTCAGGCTCCGGTTGACGGTCGTCGCCCGGTTGCAGAACACGACGACCTGCTCGTCCAGAATCGGCTCTGAATACCGGATGTACGGGCGCTCTTCGGGCCTGAAGTAAGGCGGGTAGAGTGCGAAACCCTGGCCGGTTTCCAGCAGCTTGAGCCCGCGCTTCCAGGGCACCGGCACCAGGGTCACGTGGTACTGCGGCATTTTCTCGAATGCCTTGTTGAGGATGTCGGCGTAGATGCCAAGCGCCGCGCCGTTTTCGCCATACGAATAAGGTGGATAACCATCGTCGGCGTAGATGGTCACGTCGATCGGCGAGACCGCGGCAGCGTGGCAAAGCGATGCGGCGAACACAAGCCCTGAGGCAAGAAGACCGGCCAAGCTGCGAAGTGCCGAGGCAAGCCACGGGCCGCACAGAAGTGGCATGTCATTTTTCATACCGCCCTCCAACGTCGCCGATACAACAGCGGTTCGAAACGGTGTCTCGAACTTGCCTCAGATGGTGACACTCTCGCCAGGGGTGCGCAACCGCGCTCACCCTGCATTCAAGGGGGGCCAGTCAGGCGCACCACGCCGCCAAGCGCTGCCAGATGCCGTGCGTGAGGGCCCAGCCTGAACTGGCCATCAAGCACAGGCCGGGCAACCGCAAACCACCGACAGTGGCCCAGTGGGGCGCGGCGGCCGCCCCTCGCCAGCCGCGCCATCGGGCCCAGGCCCACGGGGCGACTGCCAGCGCCGGCAGTGACGCCAAGGCGAAGGCGCCCATCACCAAGGCCCCGCCTTGCGGGCTGCTGGCCAGGGCCGACAACAGCAGCGCGCTCTGCAGCGCTGCGCAAGGCCATGCAACCCACGCCAGACCGGCGAGACCGGCACGCACAGGCCGGCGCTGCAAAGCCGGGTGAGCAAAGACCACCGGCACCACGCCGGTGCGCTGCATCCAGCGCGGGGACCGGCCGGTCAGCAACCACCACAAGCCCAGGCCGAACAAGGCCAGGTGCAGCAAGGTCCAGACCGGGCGCAGCGTGGGCATCGTCTGGCTCCAGGCGCCGAGCGCTGACACGCTGGCGGCGGCGACTGCACCGCCGGCCATGTAGCTCAGCAAGCGCCCCAGTTGAAAGCCGACGCTGCTGGACCGGCAACCGCCGGTCAGCGCCGCGCAAGGCGCGGAGCACATCACCACGCAGTGGGGCGTAGCGGCCACGCCCAGCGCGAGCCCGGCCAGCACCAGCGCACCGTCCATCAGACCAAAGGCTCGCAGATCATCGTGCACGCATGGTGCTTGCCGAGCGGCCGCTCAGGCTTGACGTGGCGCAAGTTTTCGCCCGCGGCGCGGGTGTCAGGCGGCGTCGGCTTCGCGCCCTTCGGTCTGGAGCAACTGGGTGATCGCCCCGGATGTCGAAATCACACTCCAGAAGATCAGGAAGGTGACCGAGTAGACCGAGCTCGTCGTCCAGCTCAGCGGCTCGACGCCAAACCAGTTCAGGCTGGCTGGATCGACCACGACGAAGACCAGGGCCTCCAGCACCGCGGCCATCACGAAGGCCGGCCACAGGATCATCAGCACCCGGTCGTGGAACGGGAGCGGACCGGCCCGCGGCACCTCAAGGCTGCGGCGCTGCGGCATGGTTGCGCGCCTGGGTGGCGGGCGCCAGGTTGCCGGTCTTGGGCAACGCCGTGTTCAACGGCTGGTCACCGCCATGCACTGCGAGCACGAGTGTGGCGAAACTGGCCACCACCACCACGGCGGGGCCGGCGATCACCAACCAGACGATCGGAAAGCGCCACCAGGGCAGATCGGTTCGAAGCTTGCTGCTTTGCGACATGGGATCCTCGATTCAACGGGGAACGACGAAGGTCGACTTTTCCTGGACCGCGGCTTCACCGGCCGCCGCTGGGGCAATCGAAAACATGATCGGGTGCGCGCCCGACCCGAGAGTAGCGCTGGCATCTGCCGGCAGGCGCACCGCCAAGGTCACCCAGCGCGCCTGGGCCGCCGCCACGTCGACCATGGGCTCGCCCACCAGGCGGGCCCCGGCCACGCCCTTCACGTCGATGCGGTAGCGCTGCGGTGTCTCGGTGGCGTTCATCAGTTGCAGGCGGTACAGGTTCTCGGTCTCGCCCTCACCCACCAGGCGCGCGAGCGTGGCGCGGTCGCGCACCACGTCGACCTTGAAGGGGTGGCGCCAGGAGAGGCTGACGGCAAAGGCGGCCGAGATGGCCAGCAGCACCACGCCATAGACGATGACCCGGGGCCTGAACACCCGCCTGGCCATCTGGCGCTGCGTCATGCCGTTGTCCAGCCCGTTCTGCGTCGCGTAGCGGATCAGGCCACGCGGGTACTTCATCTTGTCCATCACACCGTCGCAGGCGTCGATGCAAGCCGTGCAGGCGATGCACTCGTATTGCAGCCCGTCGCGGATGTCGATGCCCGCCGGGCACACGTGCACGCACAGGTTGCAGTCGATGCAGTGCCCGAGCTTGGCTTCGGCCAGGTCGGTGCTGCGCCCCCGCTTGCCACGCGGATCGCCGCGCTGTGCGTCGTAGGTGACGATCATCGTGTCGCGGTCGAACATCGCGCTCTGGAAGCGCGCGTACGGGCACATGTACTTGCAGACCTGCTCGCGCAGGAAGCCGGCGTTGCCGTAAGTGGCCAGGCCGTAGAAGTTGACCCAGAACCATTCCCACGGCCCGAACGCCAGCGTGAAGGCCTCGGCCCAGAGTGAGCGGATCGGCGTGAAGTAGCCGACGAAGGTGAAGCCGGTCCACAACCCGATGGTCAGCCATGCGCCGTGCTTGCCGGCCT
>NZ_JBFUGE010000706.1:0-2882 GCF_056403075.1 Ideonella sp. P3_A4
GCCGTCAGCGATGGTTACCAGCCGCTGGCCGGCATGGCGCTGCCGGGTTTGTCGACCACGGTGTTGGCGGCGATCGACTGGTCGCTAAGGGTGCGGCCGCAAGACCGGCCGCAGACGGTGGACGAGATGCGGGCGGCGCTGCTGGGCGAGATCAGCCCGCCGGTTCTGCCGCCCACGGCGAGTGCCGAGCCGGAGCGCGCCGCGATGCCGCCGGACCCGGCGCAGTTCGATTCCACCGTGCCGCTCAGCCGGGCTCTGGCGGCCGTCGCGCTGGCCAAGGCGCTGCCCAAGACCATCCCGGTGGACCGGGCCAAGCGCGCAGCCGCCCGAGCCGAGGCGGCCAAGTCCAGCCGGCCGAAGTCGACGCCCAGCAAACAGCCTGACAGCGGACACTGGATCGGCCCGGCGATGCTGTGGGGCGGCGCCGCGGTGCTGCTGGTGGCCGCGGGTGGCTGGTGGTGGTCCGGGCGCGGCGAAGAGCCGGCGCCGGTGGCCGCCGACGAGGCGGTGGTCCAAGCGGAGGCTACGCCTTCGACTCCCGGCCTGGCCGCACCGCCGTTGACCGCGGCGGCCACGCGGCCCGCTGCGACACGAACCGACAAGCCGGTGCCGCAGGACAGGCTGCAGCCCCGCGAGGCGCCTAACCAGGCGCCGGTGCGCGACCTGTCCATCCCTGCCAGCAGCGAGCCACGGCCGGTCCCGGTGACGCGGCCGCCGGTCAGCGGTGACGCATCGACGTCGACCTCAGCGACCGGCGCGGCCGACCCGCGCGCGGCCTGCGGCAAGAAGGTCTTTCTGGCGATGACGCTGTGCATCGACCGTCTGTGCCGCAAGCCGGCCTACGCTGGTGCCGAAGAGTGCGTGAAGCTGCGTGACCTGCGCGACCAGCGCGAGCAGCAGCGCCACTAGGGGCACTGCTGGCCGTCATCCGGCCTGTTCGAGCAACGCCGTGATCTGGTCGAAGGGCAGGGGCCGGCTCACCAGGTAGCCCTGCATTTCATCGCAGCGCAACGCCTGCAGCATGCGGGCCTGCTCTTCGGTTTCGACCCCCTCGGCGACGACCTTCTTGTGCAGCGAATGCGCGAGCGAGATCATCGTCGAGACCAGTGTCATGTTGTTCGGGTCCTCCAGCATGGTGCTGATGAAGGCGCGATCGATCTTCAGCGTCTGGGCCGGCAGCCGGGCCAGGTAGGCCAGCGACGAATAGCCCGTGCCGAAGTCGTCGATCGACAGATCGATGCCGAGCGCACGCAGCGCATGCAGCTTGCCGATCGTCGACTCGATGTCCTGCATCGCCAGGCTTTCGGTGATTTCGATGTCGATGCCATGCGGCACCGCGCCGCAGGCGAGCGCCGCTTCCACCGTCGATACGAAATCGGGTTTGCGCAGCTGGACGGCCGACACGTTCACCGCAATGCGCGGCGCCGCGATGCCGCGCTCGACCCAGCGCTTGTGGTCCCTGGCGGCTTCGCACAGCGCCCACAGGCCGACCTCGAGGATCAGCCCGGTCTCCTCCATCACGGGGATGAATTTCATCGGCGGGACGAGCCCTTGCGTGCGGCTGTTCCAGCGAATCAGCGCCTCCACCGCGACGATGCGGCGCGTCGCGAGATCCACCTTGGGCTGGTAGTGCAGCACGAACTCGTCGTTCTCCAGCGCTCGCCGCAGCTGGTTCTCCAGTGTCAGCTTCTCGGCCACCGCCTCGGTCATGCGCGGGTTGTAGAACAGTGACCGCTCGGTGGTGGCCTTGGCCTTGCGCACCGCGACTTCCGAGTTGCGGAACAGCGCCTCCGCGTCGGCGCCGTCGTTCGGGAACAGCGCGATGCCGATCTTGGCCGAGGGCCGCAGCTCGTGGCTCTCGATGTCGAACGGGCGCCCGAAGCAGTGCAGGTAGTGTTCGGTCGCGACGCGTTGGACGTCAGCGTCGGAGCGCACGCCGGGCATCACCAACGCGAAATTGTCGGCGCCGATGCGCGCGACATGCGCCTGGTTGCCGGCGGCCTCCACCAGGCGCTCGGCCACTTGCTTGAGCAGGGCATCGCCCACATGCCGCCCGAGCGTGTCGTTGATCGTCTTGAAGCGTTCGATGTCGAACAGCACCAGGGCCAGCCGCTGGCCTTCGGCGGCCGCCGCTGCCACGTGCTGCAGCAGCCGCTCGCGCAGCAGCGCGCTGTTGGCCAGGCCGGTGAGCGCATCGTAGTAGGCCAGGTAGTTGAGCTGTTCTTCCTTGGCCAGGTGATCGAGCGCGAACGAGATGTCGCCGGCCAGCTCTTGCAGCAGCCTGACCTCCTCGTTGTCGAACACGCCGGCCTCGTCCGCCAGCAGCGTGAACACGCCGACAGATCGATCGGCCACCACCAGCGGGAAGCAGGCCGCGGCGCGCAAGCTGGTTGCGCCGGCTTCGTCCAGCCTGTCTGCGAGCGTGGGGTCGGCTCGCAGGTCATTGAGCACGACGGGTGATTTCGAGCGCACGGCCTGGCTCGCCGGGCGGTCGCTGTGCGGGGCGCCGTCGCGTGCAGTGATGCGGACCATGTCCACGTACCGCGGTTCGCCGCCATGCGATGCCACCACCTGGCCTTCCAGCGTCAGCGGGTCCAGCATCGCGATCCAGGCCGCCTGGAAGGCACCGGCTTCGACGGCGATGCGGCACGACTCGCGGAAGAGTTCGTCGCGGTCGCGAACGCGCACGATGAGCGTGTTGATGCCGCTCAGCACCGCGTGCGTCCGCATCAGGCGCCGCACCCGGTCTTCGATGCGCTTGTGCTCCGTCACGTCCTGCAGCGTGCTGAACCAGCGCTGGCCAGCGCCGCCGCTGACCTTCTCGCCGATCGGCTCGATCACCTGCAGCATGTGGCACACGCTGCCGTCGGGACGCGCCAGGC
>NZ_JBFUGE010000707.1:0-2869 GCF_056403075.1 Ideonella sp. P3_A4
CCCGAGGTCTACAACGCCGCGCAGGGCTGGCGCACGCTGAAGGCGGCGAGCAGCGAGTTCGCCTACGGCTCGTCCGGGCAAAGCTGGAACTACCCGCGAGCCTGGTTGGGGCCGGATGGCCGGGTCGTTGTTCTCGCCGCTTCTGGCAAGACCTTTGCGCTCGACCCGGCGGGCAGCGGCGCGCTCGATGAGTTGCCCGCCACGTTGCCGCGCGGCGCCTTCAACCTGCCGGGTGCCATGTACCTGCCGGGCAAGATTCTTTCGGTGCGTGATGCGGGCGCGGCGGTGGTGGTCGACGTCAACGGCGCCTCGCCGGTCGTCACGCCGACGGCGCATCTATCGGCCGATCGCCAGTTCGGCAATGCCACGATCCTGGCCGACGGCAAGGTCTGGGTCAGCGGCGGCTCGACCACCGGCAACGACCTGGCCGGCGCGCTCTACGCCACCGAGACCTGGGACCCGGCGACCGGCCACTGGACCACCACGGCCCGCGCGGCCAAGGCGCGGCTGTACCACAGCACCGCGATGTTGCTGCCCGACGGCAGTGTGTTGACCGGTGGTGGCGGCGGGCCGGGGCCGGTGTTCAACCTGAATGCCGAAATCTACTACCCGCCGTACCTGTACAAGGCCGACGGCTCCGGCGAGCCGGCCATCCGGCCGATCATCGAATCAGCGCCGACGGCCGGCAGCTGGGGCGATCACATCGGCGTGACGATGTTCAACGACAAGACGATCGACAAGGTGGCGCTGATCCGCTTCGGCGGCGTGACCCACGCCTTCGGCAACGACCAGCGCTACCTGGCCCTGAGCTTCAGCCAGAGCGGCCAGCACCTGACGGTCAACCTGCCTGTGTCGGCCAACCGCGCGCCGCCCGGCTTCTACCTGCTGTTTGCGCTTGACGCGCAGGGTGTGCCGTCGAAGGCAAGGGTGCTGCGCTTGGGGGCTTGAGCCGCCGCGTCAGCCCCGCCTGCGGCACCGCTGCAGCGCGTTGTTACGTTGACGGATGCCCATCGTGCGCCGGCTGGCTCAGGCCCTGAGCTTGTTGCCCGGTCTACTGGTGTTTTGTTGGGAGACACCACATGATCAACACATTTCAATCCGTCCCGCCGCGCCCGTTGAAGGGCAACTCCGACCGGGCCCGCTGGGCCATCCGATGCCTGCTGGTGCTGGCCTTTGCCGCGGGAGCGCTGTGGCTCGAACTGATGCCGACATTTCGGCTGGAGCCGCTGGACCTGCTGCCGGTGGTGATCGGCGTGCAGGTGCTGGGCGCKTTGGTGCTGACCGCGTGGCTGCTGTGGTCACCGGCCTGAGGCCGAAACGCCGGCTCGGGCTGGCCTGAGCCGGCTGCTGGTGCACCGTTGTGACGTTATGTCCGTCGGCCCCCGGGAGGGCCGGCGCATCACCACATCGGGATATCCCAGTAGCTGTAGACCTTGCGGCCGTACTCGTCGGTGAACGGCGGCAGGTCGTTCTTTGGATAGCGCGGCGCCTTTTCGAGGCGTTCCTTCTCCAGCGGCACGATGTAGCCGTCTTTCGACGTGTCGTACTTCAGCATGCTCCAGGGCAGGGGATAGCGGTCGGTGCCCATGCCGAGGAAGCCGCCGAACTCCAGTACCGCGTAGCGGACCTGACCGGACTGCTTCTCGATCTCCAGGTGGTCGATCGAGCCGAGCTTTTCGCCCTTGGTGCCGTAGACCGGCGTGCCCTCGACGCGGTCCGAGGAAATGATGTCGCTGGCGACGTGGGTGGTCGTTTGCATGAGGGGCTCCTGAAGTGAACGCAGATACCCCATGCGGGGCAAGCCCCGCGCCCGGCCGTGGCGCCCCCAATTCGGCCCCACCGGCGGCCGAACTTGCTGCAATTTTGATCAGAACGCCATGCCCGCAGTCTCAATGCCCGCCGACCTGGGTGCGGTAGAACGCCCGGCCACCAGGTCCGTTCACGGCCGAGCAGAAGTCCCCGCGTGTGCCAGGCGCAAAGCATCCGCAGGCCTTGGCTGTCGGCAGCGCCGTCGCCTGGCATGCGATGGGCAGGGGCAAGCAAGCGAAGTTGCTCGGCAGCTCGGGGGCATCGGTCTTGAGCGTCTCGCAATACTGCGTGGCGCGGTCGCAGCGCAGCTGCGCCGTGCCGCAGGCGAATGTGCGGTCGGGTGGTGTCGTTGGGCGTGGCTCGGGCGCCGCGCACCCGCCCACGGAAATGCAGCATGCGAAAAGGGCGCCGGCCCATGCAGAGCGGCGCCACGATGTGACAGGTGTCCGGTGCCTCACGGCAGCRCAGTCCACGAGGCTACCCATTTCAGCGAACTGCCGTTGCAGCTGCACTCTGCCGGCGCCTGGTCAGGGGGCGTTTGCTTGCACGAGCGCGAGGTCACGAAGGCCTGCGAGAAGTCGCCGTGGCGCAGGTGGTCGAGGGCCGTGTTGATCTTGTTTTGCGACACGTTGGGGTCGGTGCGTGCGCCGGCGATCGAGCAGTGGGCATCACCGATCGACTTCACGTGGTTCGGGCTGACCGTGTAGGGCGGGATCGTCGTGTCCTTGGTGCCCACGCCGGCTGCCACGAAGTCGGACTTGGTGAGATCGGTCTTCGTCTTGAAGCCCAGTTGCAGGTAGGCAATGACGTACTCGCTCAGCAGCGGCGACGGATTCGGCGCGACGTCGCCCCATTGCATCTTGTCGTCCTGGATCAACCGGAAGGTGCGCGAGAAGGCATCGAAGCCACCGAAGCGGTCGTAGAAGCTGTCGAACATCGCGACTTCGCTGTCGTATTCGTTCAGACCCTTGATGCCGAAGCGGCGGTGCTGCGCATCGGCAGCGGCCAGCACCGTCGGGTTGTTTTCCTTCTCGCCGATCACCTTCATGATGTGGTAATC
>NZ_JBFUGE010000708.1:0-2865 GCF_056403075.1 Ideonella sp. P3_A4
CACCGGCCCTAWGCGACGCGCAGCTAAGCAGCTTGTTAGCTGACGCCCTGTCGGCAACTCTATCGGCGGATGAGGCACCGTCTGCGGCGATTCTTATAGCGCCCGTGATAGCTACACAAAAGCAGCGCTTGACGACTGAACTCCATGAAGTCGCCATTGCGCGGTGTTTGCACTGGATTGAAATCGCAGGCGACGCGCCACTCGCGGTCCAGGCTCTCGGCGAGCTAGCCACCCTTGTCACGGCAGATAAGCTCGACGCGCAGATTGCCCGCCTACTGCCCCTGGTTGGCGCGATTCGCGTATCGGCGCCTCTCAGCATGCCGGACGGAATCAGGACGTTCGAGCTAGCGATGCAGCAGACTAGGCGTTCGGCGGCTCTTGCAACTCTTGAGATTCTGGCGATCCGCAACCTCCCGCCTGATTCGTATCAGCTGCGTTTGGCTTCCGCACTGGCGCCGTTGCTGGCCGAGAGTCTCTACTGGGWGATTCACCCACTCGTACGGATATTGCCTCTGATTCAAACCGATGCACAGCATGGGATCGCCATGCGCTGCTATCAACTCGCCTGCCAACTGCCCACGGCGAACAATCGCACCCACGCGCTGATGCCACTGGCAAAGGCAGTCACCTCACCGCTGCGCCTGACGTTCGTGCGCGAAGGCCTAGTCAACGCACGATTCATTGAGGACGAATATTCTCGCTGTCTGACGTTGGTAGCCCTCTTTGCCACACTGCCTGCAAAAGGGAAGGAGGAAAGCATCGCAGCATTGCTGCTCGACATCAATCAGATTGGCTACGTCCTGCACAGAGGACAGGTGCTATTGGATCTTGCGAAACACATGCCGCGAATGTCCGAGCTCGCCGATAAGGGTCTTCGACTTATTCGAATGGCAGAGGACACTGGAAATCGCGTCAGCACTCTGCTCAGGGAGATCCCGGCGCTTCCTCAGCTGATGCGCGAGGGCGTGTTTCGGGAGTGTTTGCAGCAAATTCTTGGCCAATCGGATGTGACGAGCCGAATTCATATCAGCATGGCGGCGCGGTACGCTAGCGACTACTGGACGGCAACCGACCTTCAGGCTGCACGTCGTACGCTTGATGGCGCCGCCAGGTCATTCGAGCGAGCGCACGCGCTCGTTGGCCTGCTGCCTGTAGCCGCCAGACTTGGTGCACAAGATATCGTCGATGACGCATTTGACGAGATCTCACGACAAGAGGATCCGAACGGCCGTTTGTCACACATGGTCCACGCCGCAACCTTCGTACCAGTGGGAGATCCGCGACGTGACTGGTTGAACCAGAGTTGGCATCAGGCTGCAAGCTCTAGCAGCCTAAGAATCAGCACCCTCATCGACGGCTACGAGGTCATGGACGCTGCTGACCAGGTTGTCGCCTGGCCCCTGCTCAAGGTCAGGGCGATAGCTTCTCCGGAGGCAGGGCGCTCGCTTGCGCGCTTGTCGACCATCACGACAAGCCATCTGGAGCGGGCGGAGTTGCTCAGGGCGGCTCTTTCAGCATGCGCCAGCAGCAACGCCGAAGAGCGCGTGCCTGCGGCGGCGAACATTGCTCTGGCCTGCAGGACGCGAGAGGACCAATTCCAAGCATTCGACCTGATGACCGCAACACCTTCGGTCTCCCGCAATACCTTATTGTCGGCCGTGCGCATCGCCGGCCCCGTACTTGCCGAAGCTGGAGCATCATCATTGACGCTGGCATTGATGGGCGATGTGCGGGAATGCTCAGCCTGGTGGCCGTAGCAACAATGGACACTCTGTTCTCGGTTGTTAGTGYCTGCGTGGTGCTCACGGCATGTGCGCCAAGTGCCGATTCCGCAGCCGCTTCCAGAGGATCATCCCCGGCTGCTTTGACTTCCGCGACGCAACAGGTCGACTTTGACTTGCCCTTGCAGACCACGGTCGGCACGCTCGTCTGCCCACTGTCGGCGGCCATGGACCCCAGAGAAAGTCATGGCCTCCAGGCGGCCATGCGGAGCCGCCTATCGGTGTTTGGTCGGCGCGAGGAAGCGCAAAAGGCTGGATGCGACGAATGGCGGGCGGGCCTGCCCATTCAGATCGACGCATCGGAAATCGAACGCGCCAAGCAAATGCAAGCGAACCGCAAGTGCGGCATGCTGTCCATGCAGACTGTGTATGTCTTTTCATGCGACCTGGCAAACGTGCCCGGCGTGGTGGAGGCCGCCCGTCGAGCATCTGCGGCTGACATGGCTACAGGAACTACCGAGCGCGACCAGCCCACAACGATCACCCCGTCTGCGCAATCTAGCTCGGCGGCGATTGCTGCCGAGCCTAGCCAAGAATCATCTGCCGCGATGAATGACGCACCTATGGAGGCGGCTGCGAAGACATCGGCCAGCGCAGTCGAGGCGGCGCCCTCGTCCGGGCAAGATGGTACCGGCGAGGAAAGCCGATAGCCTTGGCTGGGGTCAGCAATTGGTCTGATCGAGTTTTCACCACGAGGCAACGCACGGCCTCGGACCAGTTGGATCAGCTGCCAACGATGCGTATTTAGAGTGGGATGAGCGACCGGATTGCGCGCGTGAGCGCAAGGCCCGTGGCGACTACTGAAAGACCGGAACCGCTGCAAGCGGCCAAGCCCCCTGCGAGCCGTTTCATGCCAGATTGATCTTCGCCACACGCGCCGCGTGCCGCCCGCCTTCGAACGTGGCGCCAAGGAACGCGTCCACGATGTCGATCGCCGTGCCTTCGCCCACGACGCGCGCGCCGATGCAAAGCACGTTGGCGTCATTGTGCTGGCGGGACATTCGCGCACTCAAGGGCTCGCTGCACACCACCGCGCGCACCGCGGCGTGTCGATTCGCCGCGATGGACATGCCCATGCCTGTCC
>NZ_JBFUGE010000709.1:0-2864 GCF_056403075.1 Ideonella sp. P3_A4
TGCATCGGCCACATGCCGCGGCCCAGGATGTAGCGCTTCTTGGGCTTCAACACCCCCGGCATGCCTTCTTCCACGGTGTGCCGGTCCGCCTCGTCCAGAGCCGACTCTTGGTACATGAAGCCATGGTCGGCAGTCACGAAGATGGTGGAGCCGTTCAGGTTGTTGACGATGAAGCTCACCAGCTCCGACAACTCCTTGATGGCGTTCGCCGTGGCCTCGAAGGTCTTGGTCTCGGAACCACGTTTGTCGCCGATCATGTCGATCAGGTCGTGATAGACGTAAACCACCTTGTGCGGCTTGACGAACTCGCGGCCCTTGTCCTTGCCCTTCTCCATCAACGCGTCACGGCCGATGGCGACGCCACCCTGTGCCGCCAATATGGCCGAGCGCTGCTCCAACGTGGAAGACGGCTGGCCATCCACCGTCACGTCCAGCGAGGCGTTGCCCTTGTAGGCCAGGCGTTGGTGCGGCAGCAGGCTGGCCATTCCCAGTGCCGTGTAGCTGGGCAGCACGCCCAACATGGCCTCAAGACGGGCCTTCAGCCGGCTGCGGCTGTTCAACTCATCCACCAGTTCGGCCGCCGCCTCGAAGCGGAAAGCATCGGAGATGACCACGAACACCCGCTTGGCGCCGCCATCAAAGGCTGGCGCCACATGGCGTGCGTAGAAGTGCTGCTGGTTGACGACCTCGTCGAGCTTCCACTTCGCCAGCAAACCGGCCGGCCCTTCCACCACCGCCCCCCAGGCCGAGGCAAGCTGGCCGATGAACCAGCCCGAGTAGGCATCTTCCATGCGGTCGCGCAGTTCGTGCAGCAGAGACCAGCCCATGGGCTCCACCGTCTCTGACGCGCGCATGAACCATCGGTATAGCTGGTCGAAGCGGAACAGCTCCGTCCGGTAGGCCTGGAAAGCGATGCCCGCGTCCGCAAAGCTGAAGCCCTGCACATGCGTGGCCTGCAACTCGAAGAAGCCGGCCGCGGCCTCCAGCGCGTCGTAGCTGGCCGCCAGGGCGCGCGTGGCGTCGTTGGCGCCAGCCAGCAGCGGGTTGGCCCAGTGGCCGTCACGCCGCCGCGCGATGAGGTCGCGCACCGAGTCCATGTTGGCGCCACCGCCCGCGATGATGCGGGCCTTCAAATCGCCGATCACGCGCTTCTCGATGGCCTCGAAGGTCATCGCATCCGCCAGCTCTTCGGCCTGCATGGGCCCCAGGATGCTGCCGATCTTTAGCTCCTCAGCTACCCAGCCCGACAGCACGTCGTAGCTTCGGTAGTTGGCCATGTCGGTGCGCCAACGGCTGGCGAACACAGAGGCGTTTGCCGCCTTGACCCGCTCGCCGATCACGAAGTGCGCCAACGATGCCTGCACGCCGCGTACGCCACTGCAGAAGTCGGTGACGAACAAGAGGTAGAGCAAGCCGCGCAGGTTGGGGGGTTCCTCACCGGGTTCGCGGTAGCCCAGCTCACGCTCTGCCATCGCCCAGAAAGCGGGCTCCAGGTCAAAGCTGGCCAGCTCGTCCATCACCTTGGGCCTGGCACCCAAGTCACCGCCTTCAGCCACCAGGGCGGCGAAGACCTTGAGCAGAACCGCGGAAGGATCCGCCGTCTCGGCGCGGGTCACGGCCGCGATCATCTTGCGGTCTAGATCGTACGCTGTGTCGGTTGGTTGTACCCAGCGCTTGACGCGATCGAAGCGATCGCGTGCCCGCAGGAACTTGGCGCGCAGCTTTAGGTGATCGCGCAGCGACCGTGTGCCAAGGCCCAGTTCCTCCAACTGGATCGACGCTGTGTCGGCACTGAAGGGCTTGCCGCGCAGCCTCGCGTCTAGCAGCCAGTCTTGCGCGGGTTCAGGCTCGTCGAACGGCGCGTAGATCAACCAACGACAACCGACCCCACGCTCGATCGAGATCTTGGCTTGCAGCGTAGGCGTGCAATCCAGCCGCAGCACCCGCACGCCCTCAATGTTGATGGCATCGATCTGGGGCGCAAATTCCCCACTGGCGTCATTCCAGAAGACTAGGGCATTGCCCTCCTGGAAAAGGCGGGTCAGGGCTGCGAGGAACACGGGAGCACTACTCATCGCTGCCGCCCGTGATGGCCTTGGACTCGGCGACCAAGTCGCCGAACTTCGCGTAGTTCACCTTCACGCCGTCGTCCAGGTCCAGCGTGATGCGCATGTCGGCGTAGTGGCGCAGCTTCTCGTCGTAGGCCAGCAGCTCGATCTGCTTCTTGCGCAGTGCCTCGATCTGCTTCTGCAGCTTAGTGCGGGCTGTCGCCGACGAGGCTGCAGCCACGTCCTTCTCCAACATGTCCAGCCGCGACACCATCTTGGCGATCAAAGGCACCACGTATTCAGCACGCATGCGGGCCAAGGTCCCTTCGTTGTAGCGGTGCAGGTAAACCAGCGCCTGGAAGGCACCCTGCTTGCCGCTAGTGAAGAGCCAATAGATTGGGCGCTTTTTGTAGGCTTGCAGGTGGTCCTTGTAAAAGTAGTCGGACAAGTAGCGACGAATAGCCTGATCGGGTGGTTGACCGCTCTTGGCGCCAAGGCTCTCCGCTAGCCAAGCCATGTTGCCTTCAAGTGATTCAATGCCCCAAACCGCTCCAAGAAACTCGCGCACACGGCTCGCTGCTTCGCCCTCAAACCAGCGCTCGTCCGTAATCGGCAAAATCCCATCGGCGTCGACGACAAGTCTGTTGTACCTGCCAATATCGAATCCGATATTGCCGCTGTTCGCGTAAATCAAACCTGGCTCGTCGAGACTGTATCTACCGAACACGCAACCGATGCAGTAAGACAAGATCGACTCACAGATGCTGCGCCGCTGCGGCACCTCCACCACCGGCTTGGGATGGTGGTTCTTGTACC
>NZ_JBFUGE010000710.1:0-2851 GCF_056403075.1 Ideonella sp. P3_A4
GCCAAGGTCAAACAGGGGCTCGTCACCGGCAACCCGGTGCGCGCCGAGATCGAGAACCTGGCGCTGCCCGAAGTGCGCTTCGAGGGTCGCAAGGGCCCGCTGCGCATGCTGGTGGTGGGCGGCAGCCTGGGCGCCAAGGTGCTCAACGAAATGGTGCCGGCCGCACTGGCGCAGATGYCGCTGGAGCGCCGGCCGATGGTCATGCACCAGACCGGCATGGCCCACCTCGACGAGGTCCGCGGGCGCTATGCAACGCTCGGCGTGCAGGCCGAAGTGCAGCCCTTCATCGACGACATGGCGAGCTACCTCGAGGCCTGCGACCTGATCGTCTGCCGTGCCGGTGCGATCACCGTCAGCGAGCTGTGCGCGGCTGGCGTGGCCAGCGTGCTGGTGCCGCTGGTGGTCAGCACGACCGCGCACCAGAAGGACAACGCGGCCTGGATGGCCGATCGTGGGGCGGCACTGCATTTGCCGCAGGCCGAGCTGACACCTCAGCGTCTGGCCGAGATGCTGCAAGAAATGGACAGGGGGAAATTGCTGGCGATGGCTCAAAAGGCGAAAGCGCTGGCGCGTCCACAAGCGGCTGCCAAAGTGGCCGATGAGATCGAAAGGATGACGTCATGAAACATGCCGTCAAACACATCCATTTCGCCGCGAACGTGACGAAGCCGCCGAAGGGTTGGCGCTTGGTGGAGGGCGCAGCATGAAGCACGCCGTCAAGCACATCCACTTCGTYGGCGTTGGCGGCGCTGGCATGAGCGGCATCGCCGAGATCCTGCACAACCTCGGCTACGTGGTGTCGGGCTCCGACCAGTCGGACACGCCGACCACGCGCCGGCTGGCCGAGCTCGGCATCCGCGTCACGCATGGGCATGAGGCCTCGTACATCACCGGCGCGCAGGCGGTGGTCATCTCGACGGCAGTGAAGGGTGACAACCCCGAGGTGATCGCGGCGCGCGCGCACCGCATACCGGTGGTGCCGCGGGCAGTGATGCTGGCCGAGCTGATGCGCCTGAAAAAGGGCATCGCGATCGCCGGCACGCACGGCAAGACGACCACCACCTCGCTGGTCACCAGCGTGCTGGCCGAGGCCGGCGTCGACCCGACCTTCGTGATCGGCGGCAAGCTGAACTCGGCCGGCGCCAACTCGCGCCTGGGCTCGGGCGACTTCATCGTCGTCGAGGCCGACGAGTCGGACGCGTCGTTCCTGAACCTGATGCCCATCCTCAGCGTCGTGACCAACATCGACGCTGACCACATGGACACCTACGGCCACGACTTCGCGAAGCTGAAGCAGGCCTTTGTCGAGTTCGTGCACCGCATGCCGTTTTATGGCGCCGCCATCCTCTGCGGTGACGACCCCGGCGTGAAGAGCATCGTGCCGATGATCTCGCGCCCGGTCATCACCTATGGTTTCGGCGACGAGGTGCAGGTGCGAGCGGTCGATGTGCAGGCGCTGCCGGGTGGCCAGATGCGCTTCACCTGCGAGCGCCGCAACGGTGTCGCGATGCCGCCGCTGGCGATCACGCTGAACCTGCCGGGTGAGCACAACGTGCGCAACGCGCTGGCCGCGATCGCGGTGGCGACCGAACTGGAACTGGCGGACGAGCCGATCGTGCGGGCGCTGGCGCAGTTCAGCGGCGTTGGCCGGCGCTTCCAACGCTATGGCGAACTGATGGCCAAGGAAGGCGGACACTTCACGCTGATCGACGACTACGGCCATCACCCGGTCGAGATGGCTGCGGTGATCGCTGCGGCGCGGGGCGCCTTTCCCGGACGGCGTTTGGTGTTGGCCTTCCAGCCGCACCGCTACACCCGCACCCGCGACTGCTTCGAAGATTTCGTCAAGGTGATGGGCCAGGCCGACGCGGTGCTGCTGACCGAGGTGTACCCGGCCGGCGAAGCACCGATCGTCGCAGCCGACGGCCGCGCGCTGGTGCGTGCGCTGCGCGTGGCCGGCAAGGTCGACCCGGTGTTCGTCGACGACGTGGCCGAGCTGCCGGCCGAGATCTGCGGCTTCGCGCGTGACGGCGATGTGGTGATCGCGATGGGGGCCGGCTCGATTGGCGCGGCGCCGGCGCAGGTGGTCGAGATGGCGGGGGGCGCCGCATGAGCATGAGCGCAATCGATGTGAAGGCACTCGGCAAGGTCGCGGTGCTGATGGGCGGCGATTCGGCCGAGCGGCCGGTGTCGTTCATGTCGGGCAATGGGGTGTTGGCCGCGTTGCGTTCGCAAGGCGTCGATGCGCATGCGTTCGATCCGTTCGAGCGCAACCTCGAAGCCTTGAAGGCCGAAGGCTTTGAACGTTGCTTCATCGCACTGCATGGTCGCCACGGCGAAGACGGCACGGTGCAGGGCGCGCTCGAGTTGCTGGGCATCCCGTACACCGGCTCCGGCGTGATGGCCTCGGCGATCGCGATGGACAAGGTGATGACCAAACGCATCTGGTCGTTCGCCGGCTTGCCCACGCCGCAATGGAAATTGCTCGGTGCCGGACAGCATGGCCGCGAGGTCGTGCGCACGGTGCCCGATGACCTCGGCCTGCCGCTGATCGTGAAGCCGGCACGCGAAGGCTCGTCGTTCGGCGTCAGCAAGGTGGCGGGGTACTCCGGGATGCTCGAGGCGGTGAGCCTCGCCGCACAATTTGACTCCGACGTGCTGTGCGAAGAATTCATCGACGGCGAAGAGGTCACCTGCCCGGTGCTGGGCGAGGGTGACAGTGCTGTCGCGCTGCCTGTGATCCGCATCGTCGCGCCCGACGGCAACTACGACTACGAGCACAAGTACGTGTCCAACGACACGACGTACCTGGTGCCAAGCGGTCTGCCGGCGCGCGAGGAAGCCGAGATCC
>NZ_JBFUGE010000711.1:0-2848 GCF_056403075.1 Ideonella sp. P3_A4
GTTGTATGTCAATCAACCCGATGCCTAACCCCTCCGTCAAGGGGACTGGCCTGCGGCCAGCCCCTTACGTCGAACGTTARGCATCAAGAGCAATGCGCCGCTGGTCCCGTCTCGGTTCAACGCCCATCGTCGATGACAAATGGCTCCGCGTAACTGCGGATCGCTGCGAAATCGCGCYCGGCAAAGTCATCGAGCCCKTCTACGTCGTCCACGAGAGAGAGTGGGTTCAYGTCTATGCCATCAACAMCAACTCTGAAGTCCTAACCGTTCGTCAGTACAGGTACGGSGCTGACGYCATCTGTACTGAACTGCCAGGCGGAGTAGTTGACCCTGGAGAAGATCCGGAATGCGCCGCCAAGCGAGAACTTCTCGAAGAAACTGGGCACGTGGCCAATCGCTGGTCCTATGTAGGMAAACTTTACGCAAACCCGGCACGCCAAACGAATTCAGTGCACATCTTCGTTGCCGAAGGCCTGGATCTCGTGGGGGAGCAAGCGTTGGACGAATCCGAAGAGATCGCGTGGTCATTCAGCACRCAATCAGAAATCAATGACGCGATCCAGCGGGGTGAGTTTTCACAGGCTCTGCACGTCGCATCRCTGTATCGAGTGCAACAGTTCCTTCGGGCGCGGGGKGATGCCTAACCCCTCAGTCAAGGGGACGTCTTGCGCCAAGGCGCAAGSCGCCCCTTACSTCGAACGTTARGCCGCAATGAAARTCACTCYGCTTACCRCYGAGCATGCTTCGCAATATCGCGAACTCATGCTTCAYGGCTACACCCATGCKCCYGATGCCTTCACTTCCACCSCTGAAGAGCGGGCGGCGATGCCCCTCTCTTGGTGGGCCAASCGCGCCGCCGATCCTGAGGGCAAGAATGTCGCCTTYGGCGCATTYGTCGGCGAGCAGCTGGTTGGTACGGTTGCCGTTGAGTTCTCCTCCAAGCCCAAGACCAAGCACAAGGCTCACATCATTGGCATGTATGTCTTGGAGTCCTCGCGGGGCAAAGGCATTGGKTGCCAKCTGTTGTCCACTGCCGTCGAGCATGCCCGGGCATGTTCTGGCGTTTTGGTTATCACGCTCACCGTCACCGAGGGCAATGCTCCTGCCATTGCGCTCTACGAATCTGCGGGGTTTCGCTCGTTCGGTGTCGAGCCTATGGCGATTCTTACGCCCTCCGGGTACAAAGCCAAGGTCCACATGTGGAGGGCGGCTGCCAATGAGAGCCCTGCGGCCTAACCCCTCCGTCAAGGGGACGTCCCGCAGGCGGGCCGCCCCTTACGTCGAACGTTAGAGCGCTCACTCAATGCGCCACCAGTACCGCGTTACGAAATACGACCCGTCGCTCAGAGCGCGTGACGGCACATTCAAGAAGAGCGAATGGACTTCACGCTCTGATGTTGGCCGCATCTTCGAGGGCGCGCCGCTGCCTGAGTCCGAGTACCTCAAGGTCGAAGCCGCGTATCTCTTCGCTGTCAGAATGTTCCTCACTGAAGCCAAGGTCGAAGTGCTTCAGCTAGGCAGCCTGGAGTGCAACTCCGGTAGTAAGCTGCCGAGATTCGTCAAGCCGCAAGCAGCGCTAACAATTCCCCAATGCGTCGAGTTTGCGCGCCTCGCGTTGCGCGAGGTCGCTTGGGGCAAGCTAGCTGTTCCAGGGCGAGCCTATGTTCACTTTGGCTACGACTTCTATATGTACCTTGGTCTTCCTTCACGGTGCCACAGTGCCATCGCAAAGGTCCAGGGTCGCGGTCTGTTTGTTGAGTCGTTTCGCTCTCCATACCTCCGCCAGCGCCCTAACCCCTCCGTCAAGGGGACGTCTTGCGGCAAGCCGCAATCCGCCCCTTACGTCGAACGTTAGGCTTCCCATTGCTTGGTCTCCCTTGTTTGCACATACCATTGTGAATTGCAGCACTTTCACCTCCGGTTTTCTTCCCCTTCTTCTGGTTGGGTGCGTAACACCGGAATACGTCAAACCGGAGTCGCTGGCTGCTCCAGCAGTGATCGAGGTGGTCGAACTTCAATCGGATCTGACATTCAAGACGGATGGAGACCGTGGTGTCGTAACCTTGGTTTCTGGTGTCTACTCGTCGGTTCAAGAAGACTCTAGAGGCCTCTATTTCAAAGGCCCGGCAAAGGGCGTACATCTGGCCCAGGCAAACGCCATGGGCGGCATGCGCTACTACACCTGGGATGGGGGCTTCTGGATGCCTAAGTCAAAGGAGGAAAAGCCCCGCGTCTTTACGTATCCGAGTTCCGTCGCGGTTTCCGGCGATCCTTCGCGCGCACCCGCCGCGGGGAAGGAAGCCGCAGCGAGGACCGACCTCCTTGCTACAAGCACCATTCCCGCCGGTACGTCGCCAATGGCAGCAGGGCTTAGCGTCGGCCTTGGAATGGGGGTCTTGGCAGTACTTACAACCCCGAGCGAAGCAGATAAGCAGCAAATTGGTTTTCGATTCGATGCTATTCCGAATCGACAAATTCTGGAAGGCAAACTGGTCCACTCGTGTCGGCAGCCTAACCCCTCCGTCAAGGGGACGTCTTGCGGCGAGCCGCAAGCCGCCCCTTACGTCGAACGTTAGGCCCACAGTCGGGTTGAAGGTCGAGTTCGTTTGAAGTCACATCTGCCAATGCCAGCCTCTCAAGGCCTCGGTCTCGATGCCTTGTGCTCATCGGAGGGGCGTGCTCGCTTCAGCGTCGGCGTGGGCTGTCCGTCCTTCGGCGGCCAGCGCACGGTCAGTGGTCACTTTGGTCTTCCGCCTGCCAAGTTGGTCAAGAAATTGAAGCCTTGGCGCTACGTCGCGGTTCAACAGCGCCTGCGGTCACGGCCGGAGCTTGGGGTGAGAACCGCTAC
>NZ_JBFUGE010000712.1:0-2842 GCF_056403075.1 Ideonella sp. P3_A4
TCACCAAATCATCTGGCATCGAGCGCGACATCGACCTGATCGCGCCAATGGCGGCCGAGGGCATGGCGGCGGCCTACATCTCGCTGACCACGCTGGATGGCGGGCTGGCTCGCATCCTCGAGCCTCGTGCGGCGCAGCCCGATCGGCGGTTGAAGACGATCGAGCGGCTGGTCAAGGCCGGTATTCCGGTGGGCGTCAGCGCTTCGCCGATGATCCCGTTCATCAACGAGCCTGAGCTCGAGCGCATCCTCGAAGCAGCGGCGCAAGCCGGCGCGACCCGGGCCTTCAGCATCGTGATCCGCCTGCCGTGGGAGGTGAACCCGTTGTTCCAGCAGTGGCTGGAGGCGCATTTCCCCGAGCGGGCCAAGCGTGTGATGGCGCGCATCCGCGACATGCGAGGCGGCAAAGACTACGACGCGAAATTCGGCAGCCGCATGACCGGGCATGGTGTGTGGGCTGATCTCATTCGCCAGCGCTTCCACAAGGCGGCGTCGCGGCTGGGGCTGCTCAACGACCGGACCGAGCTGGACATGACGCGTTTCGTGCGCCAGCCCAAGGTCAAACTGAAGCCGGTGCTGCCGCCGGCTGATCCGCCGGCGCAGCAGAGCCTGTTCTAGCCGGCGTCGCTGGGCTCGGTGGCCAGGGCCGGGGCGTCCTGCACCTCTGCATTTGCGGCGTCAACTGTTCCCGCTGTGCTGGGCTCGTCGGTGGCCGGCGTCGCTGCCGGGGCGGCACCTGGTGCCGGTGCCGCGGCCGCTCGCAGAGCCAGCCCGCCAGACTGGCGGTTGGCGCCGCTGCTGAAACCGGGCATCGTCGCCGAGGCCAGCTTGGCGTACAGCTCGTCCGCTTGCGATTGCAGGTCGGCGGCGTCGGCGATCTTCTCGGCGTGGCGCTGCAGCACCATGCGAGCCATGTCGATCAGCTTGGTGTTCAGGGTCTTGGCGCCATGCGTGAGCAAGGCCTTGGCGGCGGCTCGCGGCTCGCCGTTCAGGCTGTGGTTCATCGCGGCTTCGGCCAGGGCCAATATCTTGGCGTGGGCGCCCCGCACCTGCTCGGCATAAGGCGGGTAGACGCCGCAGGCCTTGGCCAGCAGCTCAGACAGGCTTTTCGACACGCAAAAGCGCATCGCGATCGTTTCGATCCACTCGTTGGCGGCGTCCAGTTGCAGCTCGGCGGCCGCCAGCTCTGACAACAGCGACACCATGTTCAACGCGGCTTCGATGTCGAAGTTCGGCTGCCTGATGTCCTGGGCCATCTGACGCAGCTCTTCGAGCACACGGGCCAACTGGCGGCCCTGCATCAGGCACAAGGTGTCGATCAGCGCTGCAAAGCGGCGCAGGCGAGGACTGTTCGGCGCCTTTTCCAGCACGTGGCGGACGTTGTCGGCGCAGCGCTGCAGGCCCTTGCCGTCCTTGTCGCGAAACCGAGCAAAGGCCAGCAGCACCATCGACTGCAGGTCGAACATCTTCGACGTGATGCCGATGGCGGCAGCACGCTCCAGCGCGCGCCGCGCCTCGGCATGTTCACCGCAGTAGAAGGCCAGCATGCCCTGGCGCTGCAGCCGCTCGATCGAGCCTGGCGTCAGCTGAGTGGCCATGCGGTAGGTTTCCAGCGCCTCGGTCAGCGAGCCCTGTTCCACGTGCACCCGGCCCATGACATCGTAGGCRTCGGCATGGCTGGGGTCGTCGGCAATCAACACCTCCAGCGTGCGACGGGCCTGTTGAACCTTGCCGCCTTCGAGCTGCGAGCGGGCAATGCCGAGCTTTGCCCAGGGCAGGGCCTGGGCGTCGATGACAGCCTGGAAGAGCGTTTGTGCCGCGTCGGTCTTTCCGATCCGCAACAGCAGCTCGGCGCCGATGCGGGYGGCGTACAGCCAGTACTCCGCCTTCGCCTGGAAGCGGACCAGGCACAGCCGGGCGGCCTGGTCGAAGTCGCCGGCTTCGATCGCCGTGAAGATGTCGCGCAACACGCGCTTGCGCTTGCGCGCTTGCAGCAGCCGGTCGGCCAGCGATGAGGCTGCAAAGGGTTTGAGCAGGTAGCTGTCGAGTGCCGATTCAGCGGCTTCGGCGACCGCCGTGTAGCTGGCCTCGCCGGTCACCATCACGAAGACGGTGGAAAACGGCAGCAACTGGGCACGGCGCAGGTCGTCCAGCAGCGACTGGCCGGAGGAGGCGCCGTCCTGGAAGTGCTGTTCGCACAGCACCAGATCGAACTCGCGGGCTTCCAGTTGCTTGCGTGCATCGGCCACGCGGTTGCATTGAATGACCGTGCCCACGCCCAGGTCGCGCAGCTGCGAAGCGATGATGCTGCGCGAGGTGGGATGACCATCGATGATCAGCGCCTTGCAGCTGCTGAAATCGTGGTCCGCGCGGGTCACCGACCGTCTCCTCGACGCGCCGGCGAAACTTCAGCAGGGGTGTGGAACAGGCAGGTGGACATGCGGCCGACGCCAGGCAAGGTGTGCCGCTGGAAGATCCCAACGGCCTTGTCTGTGCATATCGGCCGCGGCCAACGCTACTTGAACAGGTCCTTCACCCGGTCCGTCCAGCTTTTGGCGTTCGGCGAGTGGCGCTCGCCGCCCTTCTTGAGCGATTCGTCCAGTTCCTTGAGCAATTTGCGTTGGTGCTCGGTCAGCTTGACCGGCGTTTCCACGGTGACGTGGCAGTACAGATCGCCCGGGTAGCTGGAGCGGATGCCCTTGATGCCCTTGCCGCGCAGGCGGAAGGTCTTGCCGTGCTGCGTGCCTTCCGGCAGCTCGATCTCGACCTTGCTGGACAGCGTCGGCACCTCGACCGATCCGCCCAGGGCCGCTATCACCATGCCGACGGGCACCGTGCAATGC
>NZ_JBFUGE010000713.1:0-2838 GCF_056403075.1 Ideonella sp. P3_A4
GCAGAGCGCCGTGCTGGTAGCCCAGGCGCTGACGAAGCGCTTCCACGAAGGCCCGCTCGACGTGCAGGTGCTGCAGGGCGTGGACCTGACAGTGCAACGCGGCGAAACGCTGGCCATCGTCGGCGCCTCCGGATCCGGCAAGAGCACGCTGCTGCACCTGCTGGGTGGGCTCGATGCGCCCAGCAGCGGCCACGTCACGCTGATGAGCCGTCGCATCGACGAGATGGGTGCAGCCGAACAAGGCCTGTGGCGCAACCAGCACCTGGGCTTCGTCTACCAGTTTCACCACCTGCTGCCCGAGTTCAGTGCACTCGACAACGTGGCGATGCCGCTGCGCATCCGCCGCATGTCGGTGCCCCAGGCGCATGAAAAGGCGCGCGCTGCACTGGCCGAAGTGGGCCTGGGCGAGCGGGTGATGCACCGTCCGGGCGAGTTGTCGGGCGGCGAGCGTCAGCGTGTGGCGCTGGCCCGCGCGCTGGTGACCGACCCGGCCTGCGTGCTGGCCGACGAGCCCACCGGCAACCTCGACCGCGACACCGCCGACCGTGTCTTTGCCTTGATGCTGACGCGCGCACGCGAACGCGGACTGGCCTTCGTTCTCGTCACACACGATCAGACCCTGGCCGCACGCTGCGATCGCCGCTTGCAGCTCGACGCTGGTCGCCTGCCCACGACCGTCGTCTGAGCCGATGCGCTTTTCGGAGCTGAACCCGCTCGCGATCATCGTGCCGGTGATCATTGCGGTGGTGCTGCTTGCGATCCGCATGTACGTGCTGCTGCGCGTGCGCCACAAGCGGCAACGCGAAGCGCGGCAGGAGGCCGAGCGGCTGCGCTATCTGGTGATCGCCTACCGCTCGTTGGCCGGTTCGTTTACACCCGCCACCGGCGACCACCGGGGGCAGATGGAAGAGGCGCTGGCCGATGTCGTGTTGTTCGGCTCGATCCGCCAGGTCGAACTGGCGGCGGCCTGCGTGCAGGTGCTGATGCTCGGCGAGCCGGTCGATTACCAGCCGCTGATCGAGGAACTTCGAAGCGACCTGCGCACCCAACTGGGGTTGGACCCGATCCCCGAGACCTTGTCATTACCGCTCTCGGGCCCCGGGCGCCCGCCGCGGCCGCCCCAGGGCGAGGGGCGGGGCGGCAACGCGCGGATGCGTCCGCCGATGTGAGCTTGGCCGCGCAGGCCAATCGGGTGCCGTACGAGCAGGTGAACCGCGACGATGTGGATCGACACGCACTGCCATCTTGATGCCGCCGAGTTCGACGCCGACCGCGACGCGGTGGTTGCGCGCGCGCAGTCGGCCGGTGTGACGATGCAGGTGCTGCCGGCTGTCGAGGTGGCTAACTTCGAAGCGGTGCGCGAGTTGGCCCATCGGCACAACCTGACGTATGCCCTGGGCATTCACCCTTTGTGCGTCGACCGTGCCAAGCCGGACGATCTGGACCGCCTGGCCGAGGCGCTGGCGCGCTGGCGCGATGACCCGAGGTTGGTCGCGGTCGGTGAGATTGGGCTCGACTTCTTCGTCGCCGGCCTGAGCCGTGAGCAGATGGAGCGCTTCTACGTCGGCCAGTTGAAGCTCGCGCGCGATGCGGGACTGCCGGTGCTGCTGCATGTGCGGCGCTCAGCCGACATTCTGTTGAAGCACCTGCGCCAGATCGAGGTGCCCGGTGGCATCGGCCACGCGTTCAACGGCAGCAGTCAGCAGGCGGCGGCGTTTGTCGAACGCGGCTTCCGGCTCGGCTTCGGTGGTGCGATGACCTTCGATCGGGCGCTGAACATTCGCGAGCTGGCGTCCGAGGTGCCAGGTCATGCGCCGGTGCTGGAGACCGACTCGCCCGACATCCCGCCGCATTGGCTGTACCGCACCRCAGCCCAGCGTGCCGAGGGCCAGACCAGCCGCAACGAGCCGAGTGAGTTGCCGCGCGTCGCGCAGACGCTGGCCGAGCTGCGTGGCTGGTCGCTCGAAGAGACGGCCGCGCGTACCAATGCCAATGCGTGGGCGGCGCTGCCGCGGCTGGCCGCATTGATGGGCGAGGCCGCATGAGCGCTTCAACCGACGAGCGGCCCCGCCTGGTGGGCCTGGCGCCAGTGATTGCGCCCAACACCAGGCTGGTGGTGCTGGGCAGTTTTCCCGGTGCCGCGTCGCTGAAGGCCCAGCAGTACTACGGCCACCCGCGCAACCATTTCTGGCCCATCGTCGGCGCGCTGCTGGGCACCGACCTGCTGGCGATGCCTTACGACGAGCGGCTGGCCACGATCCGTGAGCGGGGCCTGGGCCTGTGGGATGTCTACGCCGCCTGTCTGCGCGAAGGCAGTCTGGACAGTGCAATCGAAGCCGCCGAACACAACGATCTCGGCCAACTGCGACAGCTTGCGCCGGGCCTGGTGGCCATTGCCCACAACGGCGGTGAATCGGCGCGCAGCATGCGCATCACACAGGCGTTAGGCTTGCCGGTCCACCGCCTGCCGTCAACCAGCCCGGCCAACGCGAGCTGGAGCTTCGAGCGCAAGCTTGCGGCGTGGCGCGTGGCGTTTGAAGCCTGCGGACTGACCCCCGCATTCAAGGAGCGCTGACATGATCGTTGCCCAGATCGACGGTGCGGTGCGTGTCATCACGCTCTCGCGTCCCGACAAGCTCAACGCGCTGACGATGTCGATGACGGTGGATCTGCTGCGCGAGCTGCGGGCGGCGATGGCCGATCCTGTCGTGCGTGTGCTGCTGATCCACGGCGCCGGTGCCTCGTTCTGCGCCGGCAAGGACAAGGCCGAACCCGGTGCGCCGGTCTTCGCCGCGCTGCTGCAGTCGATCGCCGAGACCTTGATGGACGGGCCGAAAC
>NZ_JBFUGE010000714.1:0-2831 GCF_056403075.1 Ideonella sp. P3_A4
GCCTTGGGCTGCGATGGCGAGGAAACCGCGGCGGCCTCGTCTGCAACACGCCATCCCATGACGTCGACGATGGCCGTGCGAAGCGCCGCCACCGCGTCGAACGCGACGCCCTTGGCCACAGGTGCCGCGGCTTGCGGCGCAGCGGCTGTGCGTTGCGGCTCGCCAAAGAGCGCCAGGCTCAAGCCGCCGGTCTCGACGTTCCACCAGACGTTGGCGCTCCCCGTCGCATCGACCGCGAGGGCCGACCACGATGCGTCGACGGACGCCGCCTCCCAGGCGTTCCGGCAGCGCACGGCGTCAGCCGACAAGCCCCATGCAGCCGCCCAGGTTGCCAATGCAGCTTGCATACCCCGACCCAACTCGGCCAGCTCTGCTTCGCTGCGCCAGCACAGAGCGCGGATCTCAGCCGATGTCGACACCTCAGCGTCCCTTCAGCGAGAACAGTTCCTGCAGCATCTCGTTGGCGGTCGACACCACCTGCGACGAAGCCTGGTAGCCGCGCTGCATGATCACGAGGTCACTGAACTCGGAAGACAGGTCGACGTTGGAAATCTCGATCACCTTGGACTTGATCGCGCCGAATGCGCCCGTCTGCGCACTGCCGAATTCCCACTTGGCCGCGTCGACCGGCTCGAACAGGTTGTCGCCGGTGGAGCGGATCGCGTCCGCCGACTGGAACCGGCCCAGTTGCAGGCGCGCCCCCTTGGCGGTCTGGCCGTTGGAGTATTTCAGGTTCATCACGCCATCGGCGTCGAAGGTGACCTGAGTCAGGTCACCGGCAAGGTGGCCGTCCTGGGTCTTGTGGGTCAAGCTCGCATCGCCTTGTCCGGAGGCAAGGCACTTCACTTCAGGATTGTTGAAATCCAGGACCAACTTCGTCGACTTGTCGCCGAAGGGGTGATCGATCGTGACCTGAGCGTGGGCCGAATCAATGTTCGCGCCGACGAACATCAACATGCCCTCGCCAATCACCTTCCCGGCGTCCCGGACCGTCACCTTCCATTGGGCGGCGTTCCCGAGGGGGGGCTGCTCATCGAACACGACGGTGAGCTTGTGGTCCTTGCCCATCTCGTCGATGGCCGGCACATCGAACACGCTACGGGTGGCGGGGGGAGGAGGGGGAGTGCCGGTCGTCGCTGCAAGGATCAGCTTGCCCTCGAACGTGATCTTCTCGGTCTGCTTGGGATCGTTCACACGCAGTCCCGACAGGCTGACATCGACCAGCTTCCCGTCGGCATCGCGACCGACGACCTTGGCATCGCCGCTCTTGGTCACCAGGAAACCGTCCTGGTCGAACTTGAACTCGCCGTCGCGCGTGTACAGCGTGTTGCCCAGCTTGTCGTGCAAGGTGAACAAGCCCTCGCCGTCGACGGCGAGGTCCAGGTCGTTGCCGGACTGGCGCAACTCGCCTTGCGAAAAGTCGAGCGACGTCGAGTAGGTCGTCACCCCTTGGCCGACGCCGCCAGCGTTCTCGTTCGACCAGTTGCCGCTGCCGAGGCCGTTCGAGAAGACATTGCCGAATTGCAGCGAGGCGCCCTTGAAGCCGGGGGTGTTGATGTTGGCCGTGTTGTTGGCGATCACCCGCAGGCCGCGGGAATAGCTCATCAGGCCACTCATGCCAATGAAGATGGAGTCGAGCATGTCTTATCCCTTCTGAATCCGTATCAAGGGCTCGTCAACGAGGTCGTGCTGATCACAGTGACCTGCGACAAGGACACGGCCACATTCTGGTTGTTCGACATCGACACGTTCAGCGTCGGCACGGAGCCCGCCCAGGACAGCTGGGTCACGACGCCCGTTTGCGGGCCTTGGCCCAGGTCGAAGCTGACGTACTTGCCGAGCAGCCCCACCGATTGCATCGATGCCTGGGTCGACAGCAATGCATCGATCTTGCCATTGAGCTCTTGCGTCTGACCGAGCGTCGTGAACTGGGCCAGTTGCGCCATGAACTCCTTGTTGTCCATCGGCTTCAGCGGGTCCTGGTAGTTCAGCTGGGTCAGCAGGATGTTCAGGAAGTCCTGCATGTTGATGTTGGACGATTGCAGGTTGCTGGCTGTCGAGCCAACGGCACCGATGGAACTCATACGGTTTCTCCAGGGGTTTGATTCATCACAAAGAGCTTGGGTGTATCGGACCGCGGCGAGCGAACCTCGCTGGCGTCGGCCATGTCGGAGCTGATGCTGGCGCCCTCGGCGAGCTCGTCGGAGCTCAGTGCCTGGCCGTTGCAGATCCAGGTGGGTTCGCCATAGCCGGCGCGCGTCAGCCAGCGGCGAACGGCCATCGCCAGGTCGGGGAGTTGCGCCAGCGCGGCGGCATCGACCCCCAGCCACACGGTCGAGTGCTTCTCGTCGCCTTCGACATGGACGCGCACCGGCAAGCGACCGGCACGCGGCGCCGCGGCGGCTTGTTCATCTGCAGCGGCGCCAGGAGCCTCTTCACTCGGCGCGCCGACATGAACTTCGAATGGCAGTTCCTGCGCTGCGTGCAGGGCCGTCAGCGACGACAGGCGCAACGCCAAGTCCGGCGATTGCTGAAGTTGTGCGACTTCCGTCGACGCCGCTGTGACGCCGACGGCAGCGACCGACCGGCGATCGCCGCTAAGCGCATGGGCGGCATGCGCAGGTTTCGAATGCGCTGCCGCGTGGCGTTCGTTGGAGCGAACAGCCGACGACCCCTTCGCGCCACTGCCGGCGGCCTGCGCGCCGTGAGCCAGGCGCTCACCAGCCATAGCAGGGGCCGCTGCCGTAGGCTTGATGGCCGACGCAGTGGACGGCGTCGTCGCGGCATGTTGGCCTGGCGCCGAAGTCGGCAGCACGCCGAGGAACCACGCC
>NZ_JBFUGE010000715.1:0-2829 GCF_056403075.1 Ideonella sp. P3_A4
GCCCAGCCCGCATTGGGCGAACCCTACTTCTACAACGGTGAGATCGCGGCCGCCAAAGGGGGCGGCAACGAGCGCGTGCGCGTCGCGGCGCTCTACCTCAGCTACGGCGATGAATCGGAGCCGATGCAGACGATGCTGGTGCAGGTGGCGCGCAACAGCGCCAACCGCGAAGAGCTGGCCCGCCGCATCCTGGTCGACACGGTGCTGCCGCTGTCCGCGCTGATCGTGCTGATGACGATGATCGTCTGGGCTGGCATCCGCGCCGGCTTGGCGCCGCTGGCACGCCTGCGCAGCCTGGTCGAAGGCAAGGCGCCGAACGACCTGACCGCGATCGAGCTGCATTCCGCCCCCAGCGAGGTGCGCGCGCTGGCCCAGGCCATCAACGACCTGCTCGGCGCGGTGCAGCACAACGTCGTCTCGCAAAAACGCTTCATCAGCGACGCAGCCCACCAACTACGCACGCCGTTGGCTGGTCTGAAAAGCCAGACCGAGTTGGCGCTGAAGGAGGTGCAAGACGCCGCCGAGGCGGCGAAAACCCGTGCCCGCGCCGATGCGGACGCTTCGGGCGCCAGCATCTGCGAGCCGCCGCCCGGCAGCTCGTTGACCGCGCGGCTGCAGCGCGTGCACGAAAGCGCGACCCGCAGCGCCCACCTGGTGAACCAACTGCTCACGCTGGCGCGCGCCGAGCCCGAGTCGGCCACCGTGCAGGCCCGCACGCGCGTCGACCTGGCCCGGCTGGCGCGCGAGCTGACCGCCGAGCTGGTGCCACGCGCACGGCACGCCGGCATCGACCTGGGCTACGAGCCGAGCAATGAAGGCACCGAGGGCGACGAGGCTGCCGAGCCCGCAGTCGAGGTGCTGGGCATTCCACTGCTGCTGCGCGAAGCGTTGGCCAACGTGTTGGACAACGCCCTGCGCTACGCCGGCCGCGGCAGCGAAGTCACGGTGCGCGTGGCCGCCCAGAACCAGCAAGCGCTGATCGAGGTCAGCGACACCGGCCCCGGCATCCCGGCAGCTCTGCATGCCGACGTGTTCGAGCGCTTCGTGCGCGGCACGCACGAGGGCAACGGCTGCGGGCTGGGCTTGGCGATCGTCAAGGAGATCGTCGAGCGGCACGCCGGCCACGTGGAACTGGCCGACACGGCGCCTCATGGACTGACGACGCGCATCCTGCTGCCCTTGGCCGAAAGGCCAATGCGCGCTTAGGCCGAACGGCCATTGCGCGAAGGCCTGACCCGAGCCGGCTGGGCCGTCAGGCGTCGGGCGCCGTTTCGACCCGGTTGCGGCCCAGTGACTTGGCGCGGTACAGCGCAGCATCAGCCCGCGCGATCACCGCAGCGAAGTCTTCGCCGTCAGCCAGCGCCGCCACCCCGAACGACGCCGACACCCGCAGCGCGGCCGGCCAGGGCGCGCCCTCCAGCGTGTGGCGCAGCTTCTCGGCCAAGGCCGCGCCTTGCGCCGGCTCGGCGCCCGGGCAGACGACCAGGAACTCTTCGCCGCCCCAGCGCACCAGCCGGTCGCCGGCGCGGATCTCGGCCTGCACCAGGCGGGCGAACTGCTGCAGCACCTGGTCGCCACACGCGTGGCCGTGGCCATCGTTGATGCGCTTGAAATGGTCGATGTCGATGAAGACCAGGCACAGCACCGGCGCACTCGCCACCTGGCCGGGCCAGTGCTTCAGCAAGAACTCTCGCAAGCCTTCGCGGTTGAGCGCGCCGGTCAACGGGTCGGTGCGGGCTTGGCCGGCCAGCACCGTGGCCTCCAGGTGCAACGCATGGTTCAAAGATTCAATGCGCTTCAGGTGCTTTCGGGCCTCGACCAGGTGGGCGCGGAATCCCAGCACCTCGCCCCACAGCCAGGCCAAGCCGAACAGCAGCCAGGCCCCGACCAGCAGCATCAGCACCTGCGACTGGCTCAGCCATTTGCCATGGAACTCGATCGCCTCGATGCCGATGCGGTGCAGCCCCGGCTTGCTCTTCGAGCCTGTCGAGAGTTCGACGAACGGCACGTTGTCGACCCGGGTGTCGGTGTGCAGCAGCGGTACGTTCTGCTCCACCGCCCACCACGAGGCGATGCGGAACAGCCGGACCGGCACGTCGATCTCTCCGCTGGGCGGAATGTCGAACTCGACCTCGTTGACCTTCAGGCTGCCGGTGTCCTTCAGGTTCGACTGGCCTTCTTCGTAGTTGCGCAGGTAGAAGCGCACGCCGCGCGGTCCGACGCCTTCGTACTTCAGCCGGAAGTGCACGCTGTCATAGCGCGACAGGTCGACGCCCTGCGGGCTCTTGGCCAGCGTGAGCGACATCTCGCAGTACGGCCAGGCATACCCCGCGTCGAGCTGGCATTGCAGGGTCCCGAGCGGGCCGTCCGGAAACCAGCTGGTCACGCTGTGGCCGCCAAGTGTGCGGTCGTCGTTCAATTCGACCGGGTGCTGCTTGGCGTTCAACGCCAGCACGCGCTCCATGCCCCAGTGGTGCCATGCCAGCAGCGCCGGCGTGCCCAGCACCAGGGCAATCAGCACGCGGCGAAGCACCGCAAAAGCACGGTTTGGAGGGGTCATGAAAGAGGCAAGGTGGCCATTGACGCGGCCATGCGAAGCACGGCAGGGCCTGCCGCGGCTCGGTGCATCTTCGGCCGATGGCTGCGTCAATTGAGGTCAGCCTGATAGCCCGCGGAGCCCAGCGCTGCATTGCCGTGCGTTTGGCCACGCAGCGCCGAGTTCAAGGCTGCGTGGCAGGGCTTCCCGTTTCGACCAGCACACGGATGTCGATCAAGCCCGCCATCACGGCCTGCGCATACTCGGCGCACTGCAGGTCATCGGGCTTGCTC
>NZ_JBFUGE010000716.1:0-2803 GCF_056403075.1 Ideonella sp. P3_A4
ATCAACTGCCGCGCGCTTCCGGACGAAGACCTGAATCTGGTGGAGCAAGAGATGACGCGCCTGGCCGGGCCGAAGGTCAAGGTGACGAAGGTTCGTCAAGACGACCCCGCGCCGAGCTCGCCGCTCAATCCGCGGTTGCTGAAGATGGTCGACGAGATCACCGAGCAGATGTGGCCCGGCGTGCCGGTCATCCCGACGATGGGCGTCAGCACCACCGACAGCCGGCGCTTTCGTGCAGCCGGCATCCCGATGTATGGCGTCTCCGGCCTGTTCGTGGAACCCGAGTCGACGGGCATCCATGGCCTCGACGAAAACATCGGCGTGGCCGAGCTCGTGAAGGGCAGGGAGTTCATGTACAGGTTGATCAAGCGCCTGGCTTCTGAATGACCGGCGCCCGCGGTGCTGATTCAGCGCGGGGTACGGGCAGGCTGAGCGCGCGTCCCTTTGATCGCACCAGCGGTCGACTGCGCGTCGGCCGGGGGCTCATGCGCGAGCAGCCGCCGCGCGACTTCGCCAGCTTGGTGGGCGAAGTCCTGCACCAGCCCTGATCGTTGCAGCGAGATCGGGCAACCGATCAGGTACTCGTGCTCGATGGCTGCCTGCAGCGGCCTGAGCTCCAAGCCCTTGTCGGTGAATTGCGCCGCCAGCAATGCGGGCAGAACCGACACGCCCATCCCCTGGGCCACGAAGGAGCAAACCGCCGCCAACGAGTGCGTGTCGATGCGCACGACGGGTGTGCGTGAAACGGTGCGCAGCAGGGTCTGCAGATCGCTGCGCCAGGCCGTATCGCGGCCCAGCAACACCAGGGGCTCACGGCTGAGTGCGTCGATGGACACGGTCTCCTGTCGCGCCAGCGCGTGGCCTTTGGGCAGGACACACACGGTGCCGCATGTGGCCAGCGGCAGCGTCGCGATGCCGGGCGCCGACCACGGCGCCTTGACGATGCCGATGTCGACCTGGCGCCGGGCCAGCATCGTGGCGATCGACTCGTAGCTGCCCAGCTCGACCGAGTAGCGCAGCTGTGGCCGCTGCTGCTGCAGGTCGGCCAGGACCCGCGGCAACAGCCATTCGCAAAAGGCGAAAGGCACCGCCAGGCGCAAGACGCCCCGATCGTCTTCACGCATGCGCCGGGCCAGGTTGAGCACCCGCTCGATGCTCTCGAAAGCCAGCGTGGCTTCGTCGTACAGCGCCATGGCTTCTGCGGTGGGGCTCAACTTGCCGCCACCACGCAGAAACAGCTCCAGCCCCAACTCTGCTTCGATCTGGCTCACCTGTCGGCTCACCGCAGGCTGAGACATCTTCAGCAATCGTGCGGCCGCGGTGGCCGAGCCGCAATCCATCACCGCGCGAAACACTTCAAGCTGACGGAAGTCCATGGGTCTATGTTCTGGGACTATGAGGGCATGCGCGCAGCAGAAGTCATTGCCGATGCGATGACGTGGTCAAAGAATAGCGGAACGCTTCTGCACTTTGCCAACCGTTTTCCCTGGAGTTCGACATGCGTCTTCGTCAGTTGTTTGCCGCGGTGCCACTCGTCTTGCTGGCTTGCGGCGCGCATGCCGTGTTCCCGGACAAGCCTGTGAAGTTGATCGTGCCGTTCTCGGCCGGCGCCGCGGCCGATGCGGTGGCCCGGCCCTTGGCGGCGCAGCTGTCGAAGACCTGGGGACAGCAGGTGCTGGTGGACAACCGGCCGGGTGTCGCGTCCGGCCCGCAAGCCGTTCTCGGCGCACCGGCGGACGGCTACACATTGCTGTTCGGCGCGGGCTCGACCATGGTCACAGCGCCCATCGTCATCACCAAGTTGCCTTACCGGCCGCAGCAAGACTTCGTTCCCATCTCGCGCCTGGTGACGCTGCCTCCGGTACTGGTGGCCAATGCTTCGCTGGGCATCAAGTCGCTGAAAGACCTGGTCGACGCGATCAAGGCCAAACCGGATGCGCTGAACTACATGTCCAGCGGCAATGGCGCCCCCAACCACCTCGGCATGGAGTACCTGTTGTCGTTGACGGGTGGCGACATGGTCCATGTGCCCTACAAAGGGGCGGCGCCCGCCTTGGTGGACCTGGTGTCCAACCACGTTCAGGTCGGGTTTGCGACGCTGCCATCGGTATTGCCGCATCTGAAAACCGGCAAGCTGGTCGCGTTGGCCGTGGGAAGCCCCAAGCGCACCCCGCTGTTGCCAGACGTGCCGGCGGTGGCGGAAACGCTGCCCGGCTTCGACTACAGCGCGTTCTACGGCTTGTTCGCCCTGAAAGGAACGCCGCCTGCGTTGATCGAGAAGATCCGTGTCGATGTGACGCAAGCCTTGGCGCACCCGGACATCCAGCGTGTGATTCGGGCCGAAGGGGCCGAGCCGGCGCCGACCACGAGCGCCGAACTGGCCAAACACATCGAAGAGGAAACAGCGCTGTGGCAGCGCATCATCAAGCAGCGCAACCTCAAGTTCGACTGAGCCACCACTCCATCGCCTCTTCTGCCGAGAACATGATGTCGCCCTCTTTCGAGGTCCATGCCGAAACCGCCTCAGCGGGCTCGCTGCTGGTGTTCGACTCGCCCCACAGCTGGCCGCATTGGCCGGTCGATGCGCCATCCACTGTCTGTTCGGCAGAGGCCTTGCGCACCAGCTGCGACGCCTGGGTCGACGAGATCTGGCGCGAAGCGATCGGCGCCAGTGCGCCGCTGCTGTGTGCCCAGTTCCACCGTGCCTACATCGATGTCAACCGAGCCCGGGACGACATCGATCCATCGATGCTGGCCGAGCCCTGGCCGAGTGCCTTGAACCCGAGCGAAAAGTCGCACCGGG
>NZ_JBFUGE010000717.1:0-2777 GCF_056403075.1 Ideonella sp. P3_A4
GCCTGAGGGCTGTCGCCCCAGGCCCACCACAGCAGCACGGCCCCGAGCCCCAGCGCCGCCAGCGCGGCGGCGGTGCGGCGAGGGCGCATCGCTTCAGCGCGCGTTGGTTTCCATGTCGGCACGCACCCGGCTGGTGATGCCGGCCCAGTTGCCGCTGGTGTAGTGGTTGTAGCTTTCGCCGCTGTCGCGGAAAGCCACCGTGTGATAGCCCCACTTAGCTCGCCCGCCTTCGTTCTTCGCCGTGCCTGTCGTCAGGTCATTGCAGAACCAGTCGCTGGGGTTGCAGAACGAGCCGTTGCCGCTGCCCGAGACACCACCGCTGGAGTGGTAGGCGATCGCCTCGTCGTCCTGCCCCGGCAGCACGAACGAATACACCGTGCCGCTGGCGCCGGCGTACATGTTGAACCAGGTCGCTCGCGTCGAGCTGTGGTCGTACATCGCCCGCGCGGTGGTGGTTTTCAGGTCGGCCACCAATGGTTCGTCGAGGGCCCAGTCGCCTGCATCGGCGAGCTCCGAGCCACCCGCGGCGCCGCCGCCGACGTCGACCCACTTGATGTTCCAGCCGGTCTGCGAGCTGCCGTTCAGGTTGCCGCACTGGCCCTGGCTGTTCGGGCTGGCGTTCTTGACCATGCGGCTGGTGCCGCCGTACATGGCGAGCGAATAGCCGATCTGCAGATCGCCAGCGCTGTGAACCGCGATGTAGCACCAGTTCTGGCCGGTGCAGTAGCAGTCGAGCGCGTCGCGCACGAGGTAGTTCTGGTCCGAGACGTGGTTGTAGCCGTCCCAGTTGACCGATTTCTTGTTGACCCCGGCGTTGGTGGTCGCCGGTCCCCAGTAACTGAAGTCGGCGTGGTTGCCGAGTTGGCCGCCGCCGGTGCGGCCGTTGATCCACAAAGAGTAGTTCGTCGCATGGGCCAGGGCGAGGAACCCTGCTGCGAACAACACGAACCACGACACCCCACGCAAGATGCGCTTAGCCATGACCGTCTCCTGCAGTAGTTTTTAAAATAGCACGCTCGTTCGAAAACGTGCCCGCACACTATGCGACTGAGCAGGAGCCGGGAAAACCGGGGAATTCCCCGAACGCGAAACGGGGGTGTCAGGCGCGTCGATTGCTATGCGCGTATGCACGCGTAGCCCGCACGTGCGACGCCCACGCGCGATAGCCGGCGTCACGGCCGAGCCAACGAAAAAGGCCGTCCAAGGACGGCCTTTCAAGCAGGTCGCGACAGACTCGCGGCCAATGCGGGGCGCTGTGGCTACTGCAGCTTGAGCGTGTCCTTCAGGAACAGCACGGTGGCGTAGAACTGGTAGTCCGCGTTCTCCTTGCGCTGGAATCCGTGGCCTTCGTTTTCGGCTCGCAGGTACCACACCGGTGTGCCGTTAGCACGAGCGCTCTTCACGATCTGTTCGGCTTCGGTGTAGGGCACACGCGGGTCGTTRCGCCCCTGGACGACGAACAGCGGCTTCTTGATCCGCTCGGCGTTGGTCAGCGGCGAAATCTTCTCGAGGAAAGCCTTCATGGCCGGGTCGCGTTCGTCACCGTATTCGACGCGGCGCAGGTCGCGCCGATAGCTCTCGGTGTTGTTCAGGAAGGTCACGAAGTGCGAGATGCCGACCACGTCGATCGAGCCGGCGATGCGGTCCGCGTAGTTCGTCGACACCGCCAGGCTCATGTAGCCGCCATAGCTGCCGCCGACCACCACGATGCGTGACGCATCGAGGTTAGGCTGCGTGGCGATCCAGTCGATCAGTGCGCCGATGTCCTTCACCGAGTCTTCGCGCTGCATGCCGTTGTCCAGCGCCAGGAAGGTCTTGCCATAGCCGGTGGACCCCCGCACGTTGGGCTGGATCAACGCGATGCCCATCTCCTCGACGAAGTAGTTGTTGCGGTTCAGGAAGCCGAACTGCGCCTGGCCTTCCGGCCCGCCGTGGATGTTGATCAGCACCGGCCGCTTGCCGGTGAAGCGTGCGGGCGGCTGCGTCAGCAGGCCCGAGATCGTGCGGCCGTCGAAGCTCTTCCAGCGCACCAGCTGTTGGGGTGCGAAGCGGGTCGGGTCCACGCCGGCGGGGGCGTAGGCGCGGGTCCACTGCTGCACCTGGCCATTGGCGGGGTCAAGGCTGTAGATCTGGCTCGGGCCGGCTGAGCTGTTCAGCCCGAACGCCAGCTCGCCGCGCTTGGGGTGGAAGTGCATGCCACCCACGTTGCCGGCCGGCAGCGTGGGCACTTTCACTTCCTTCAGGCTGCGCGTGTTGATCAGGTGCAGCTTGCCCTGGCCGTCTTCGTTGATGTTCAGCGCGGCCAGGCGGCCGTCTTCCGACAAGTTGCTGCCCGCCACGTCCCACGAGATGTGGCTGGTGACGCGCGTGATCTTGTGGTTGGCCAGGTCGACGCGCTGCAGTTCGTTGAACTCGCCGGCGCGGTCGCTGGTGAAGAACAAGCCCTTGTTGTCACGCGAGAAGCCCGAGGCCTGGTGCGTCGCGCGGTTCTTGCTTCCGGGGGCCGGCAGCAACTGGCGGCGCTTGCCGCTGGCCAGGTCGAGCAGCCAGACCTGCGATTCGTTGGCAGAGATGTAGTTGGTCAGTGCAACTTGCTTGTTATCCCACGAGACATTGCCAGCATTCCAGCCGCCGCCGGGCAGCTCGGTGACCTTGCGGCGCGCATCGGGCTTCAGCGGGTCCATCAGCCACAGCGTGGTGTTGATGGTCGCGCGTGCGCCGCCGGCGGCGGTGCGGTCCAGCGGCACCGAGGTGTACAGCAGCCGGCTGGCCACGCC
>NZ_JBFUGE010000718.1:0-2769 GCF_056403075.1 Ideonella sp. P3_A4
TCAGCGCCTGGCGCTGCCGAGCGCTGAGCTCGTGCAACCRCTTCAACCACCGCTTCCAGTCTTGTTCCTGCATCGCCTTCTCCAGGGAACCCGGCTTGCCGCCGTCTACCTGGCACGATGCACTTCCACTGGCTCATGGCCTGCGCCTGTCACTACTCAATGCGCAAAGAGCCAAGAGATAGCCCCGGCCATCTGGTGCTGTATTCGGCCCCAAGGGCCAGCACGCTGGCCCTTGGGGGCGCGACGCCGCCCTGCCCTGCTGGGCCGGTGGAAGGCGCGGCGACTCGCCGCCGTGAATGCGCTATGAGCGCGCAGGTTTCGGCCGGACGACGAGGTCCACCCATCCCAGCTTGCTCTTGTTGAGCGAGATCACGTGGTCCAGGAAGCCCGCGTGGTCGCTTGCCTGAACAGGATCCCGGAACAGCGCGTCCGTGTCCGGCGTGCCGAATGGAATTCGCTCGGGGAACTCGGCGAACTGGTAGCGCTCCTGAAGGTAGTCGAGCAGCACGAGCGGATCCGTCCCTTGCGACAGGAGCCAGTTGGGCGCGAACTCCATCTTCAAAACCCAGTACCGGTTGTTCTCGAGTGTTGCCTCCATGCCGCGTAGCACACTGAGTTCAAAGCCTTGGGTGTCGATCTTGAAGAACGTCTTTCCCGACGTGGCGGTACGTGAAAGCAGGGTGTCGACGGCGATCATGGGGACGGCCGTCTTCTGCCAGCCATCGATGTCGACTCGATTGTCCAACGTGCTGGAAGGATTGAGGCTGAACGAAGCGGCCTCGCAATCGAGAGACCCGACGACGGCATTGACCACCTGCGCGCCCTCGATGCGATGAAGCGCAAAGTTGCGGCGAATGAGCTTGGCGAGCCTGGGATCGGCCTCGACCGCCAGGATCCTGAGGGCGGGCGCCGCGCGTTTGGCCAATATCGAAATCAATCCGACATTCGCCCCGATGTCGACGAAGTTGACGAATTGCTCTTCACGGATGAATGAGTAGAGCAGTGAGGCCTTCTCCTCAAGGGTCGTTCGCTGCAGATACCAGTTCGGGTCGGTCTTGTTGGCCATGACGTCAAGTGGAAGGCCATCGAGGTCGACGACCTGGGAGGCCTGCGGCGACGACAGGATTTCCCACGGCGCGCGTGAGACGTCGGGGGCCTCAGCGTTGATCCAGGTCGGGCGCTTTCCCTTTCCGCACAACGAATCGTAGAAGTCCTCAGTCCGAGTGAGCAGTGCTAGATCCTGCTGGCTGACCGGCCACCTCAATGTCAGGTCCGCGGGCAGGGCGAGGTCCTGCCTCAGGAAATACAGGTTCCAAGGGCCGTGTACGTGGACCAGCCTGTATCCCTTGCTGCGGGCCAGCGAGCACAGGGCTGCAAACGAGGCACCGTAGTTCTTGCTGGGTTTGTAGACCCAGTCGTCCTGGGCCTGGATCGTCGCTTCCACGCCATGGCCGACGTGGGCATTGAACTCGATGATGACCAACGAAGGTGAGTACTTGGCATCGACAGCCTCCCAGACCCAATAGTCGAGGCCGTCGATGTCGATCACCAGACAATCCAGGTCGGGTGGCACGGCGTGCTTCTCGAACAGCGCGTTGATGGTGCCAGGTGTCACACGCTCCTTGGCCAGGGTGATCGATCGGCCTCCCGGGGCGCTGCGCACATCGAGGTCGCTGGCGGCGCACACGTCCATGTACAGGGCGCCCCAGCCGTGGCGCTCCACCAGGGCTGACAGCGTGCCGCCCGCCATCGAGCGTTGCCCAAATTCCACGCCAAAGCCGTCCTGTGGGGGAATGAGGCTGAAGATCTTCTCCATCACGCCGGTCTCCCCGCCCCACGTGCCGCGCTCCGCAAACGCGAGCAGCGGAGAGATCGAAGCGGCGCGTTCTTCCCATTCGGTCGGCGTCATTGTTGGGCCTGGGCAATAGTCGAGGTCGGCGATGCTACTGCGATCTGCGGTCCGCAAGCGTGCCGGTCGACTGCCGAGCGGGTCCAGGGATAAGGCGCGTGCCCAGCAGCGCATCCGCGCGACGCTCCCCCTCCGGGGTATTTCAACGGCTTGCTAAGGTAGACTCAGCCGCTTCGCCGATCCAGGGAAGAATCAAATGCACACACAGGCCGACATCGACCGACATAAATGGTTTCACGGTATCAACTTCGGTGACGGATTGCGCGCCAAGGGTCGATCCATTCCCGAAAATTGGTCGCTCTATGGGGCGCTGTCATTTCTGGAACAGGTTCCACTTAGAGGGGCGCGCGTTCTGGATATCGGCACGATGGATGGCTTGATCGCCTTCATTGCCGAGAAAGAGGGCGCTAGCGTTGTTGCCACCGATCTTTATGACCGGGCTTCGATGCGGACGGCCTGCAGGATTTTCAAATCGTCGGTTGACTACCATCCAACAACTTCGATCGAAGATTTGCTTGAACGGTTCGGCGCCGCGTCATTCGACGTAGTGATCATGGGGGGACTTCTCTACCACCTCGTTTCGCCGCTGAGGGCGATCCTGATCGCGCGTAATCTGTTGAAGACGGGAGGGTTGCTGATATTGGAGACTGTCGCGACCGAAGAGCCCGGGCCGATCATTCACTTCAATCTCGGCGCACCCGTGATGGACGAATACACAACGTATTTCGTGCCGAGCCTCGAGGCCGCGCGCTCCATGATGCAGTTCTGTTGTTTTGACTTGCTTGGCAGCAACAAGGTCAGGCCGACGGGAAATCCTCGATACGTGCGCGGCACCATCATGGCCAGGGCGACGGAGCCGG
>NZ_JBFUGE010000719.1:0-2767 GCF_056403075.1 Ideonella sp. P3_A4
ATCCTGCACCTGGCTGGCCGTGGCGCCGGTGGGCAGTTGGCCGGGCCCGTAGCCCGCACAGGCCACCAGGTACACCGCAGCTGCAGCAGCAGCGACCAACGTGCCGAATCTCAGAGCCAGAGGCATCATCTTCATCTTGAAACGGACGCGGTGGCCGCGCTTTGTTGCAGTGCGAAAACGGCGCGTCCAATCTATCACCGCGCCTAGAATTACGGTTTACCCTTTCGCGCCGACCCCACCTGCGCCGCTGGTTCAGCACACCATGACCCGCAAGCTCTTCGTCACCACCGCCCTGCCCTACGCCAATGCGCCCTTCCACATCGGGCACATGATGGAGTACATCCAGGCGGACATCTGGGTGCGGTTCCAGCGCATGCGCGGTGCCGAGGTGCATTTCGTCTGCGCAGACGACACCCACGGCGCGCCGATCATGATCGCCGCCGAAAAGGCCGGCAAGACGCCGCAGGCCTACGTGGCCGAGGTCGCGGCTGGCCGCGCGAAATACCTCGACGGCTTCCACATCGCCTTCGACAACTGGCACTCGACCGACGCGCCTGAAAACCACGCGCTGGCCAAAGAGGTGTACCTGGCGCTGCGCAAGAACGAGCTGATCGACGTCAAGACGATCGAGCAGTTCTTCGACCCCGAGAAGGGCATGTTCCTGCCCGACCGCTTCATCAAAGGCGAATGCCCGAAGTGCGGCACCAAAGACCAGTACGGCGACAACTGCGAGAACTGCGGTGCGGTCTACACGCCGATCGAGCTGAAGAACCCGTACTCCGCGCTGTCGGGTGCGACGCCGGTCATCAAGAGCAGCGAGCACTATTTCTTCCGCTTGTCCGACCCACGCTGTGTCGAATTCCTGCAGGGCTGGATGAACGAGCCGGGCCGCTTGCAGCCCGAGGTGCTGAACAAGGTGCGCGAGTGGTTCGCGCTCGACGAGCACGGCAAGCCGGCGCTGGGCGACTGGGACATCAGCCGTGACGCGCCCTACTTCGGCATCGAGATTCCCGACGCGCCGGGCAAGTATTTCTACGTCTGGCTGGACGCGCCGATCGGCTACCTCGCCTCGTTGTCCAACTATTGCAGCAAAAAAGGGATGAGCCTGGACACGCTGCTGGCCGACCCGGCGCTGCAGCAGGTGCACTTCATCGGCAAGGACATCACCACCTTCCACACGCTGTTCTGGCCGGCGATGCTGCACTTCTCGGGCCGCAAGGTGCCGGACCACGTCTTCGTGCATGGCTTCATCACCGTGAACGGCGGCGAGAAGATGAGCAAGAGCCGCGGCACCGGCATCTCGCCGCTGAAGTACCTGGAGCTGGGGCTGCACCCCGAATGGCTGCGTTACTACATCGCCGCCAAGCTGAACGCCCGCGTCGAAGACATCGACTTCAACCCCGACGACTTCTCGGCCCGCGTCAACTCCGACCTGGTCGGCAAGTACATCAACATCGCCAGCCGCGCCGCCGGCTTCCTGGCCAAGCGCTTCGGTGGCACGCTGTCGGGTGACCTGGGTGTCGAAGGCTCCAGCCTGCTCGAAACGCTGCGCGCCCACCGCACGGCGATCGAGCAGCTGTACGAAGAGCGCGAATACGGCAAGGCGCTGCGCGAGATCATGGCGCAGGCCGACAAGGTCAATGAATACGTCGACGCCCACAAGCCCTGGGAACTGGCGAAGAACGCCGACAACGCGGCCGCGCTGCACGACGTGTGCAGCACCTGCATCGAGGCCTTCCGCCTGCTGACGATCTACCTGAAGCCGGTGCTGCCGGCGCTGGCCGCCAGCGTCGAGGCCTTCCTGCGCGTCGAGCCGATGGTGTTCACCGATGCGGCCCGGCCGCTGGGCGCCCACACCATCGGCACCTACCAGCACCTGCTGCAGCGCGTCGACGAGAAGAAGCTCGAAGCCTTGTTCGAGGCGCCGCCGTCGGCCGAGACCGCGCCGGCGCTGCCTGGCGGCGAAGCGATCGCCGAAGAGATCAAGATCGACACCTTCGCCGCGGTCGACCTGCGCATCGCGAAGATCGTCAACGCTGAAGCCGTCGAGGGCTCGGACAGGCTGCTGCGTCTGACGTTGGACGTCGGCGAAGGTCGGATGCGCAATGTGTTCTCCGGCATCAAGAGCGCCTACCAGCCTGAAGACCTGATCGGCAAGCTGACGGTGATGGTGGCCAACCTGGCCCCGCGCAAGATGAAGTTCGGCCTCTCCGAAGGCATGGTCCTGGCTGCCAGCCACGCCGACGAGAAAGCCAACCCCGGCATCTTCGTGCTCGAACCTTTCCCCGGCGCGCAGCCGGGCATGCGGGTGCGTTGATGCACCCACGGCAGCCTGAACATCGCGAGCCTCTGCGCTCGTTGGTGTTTGGGTTGTCGCCACGCCGCCGCTTCATGGCGCGCGTGCACCACTGCGGTCCTCCAGCGCGGCCTTTCGCCGCCGCGCCCCCAGTCTCCCGGAGGACCCATGTCATTGCCCGTCACGCTGCACCGGTTCCGCCCTCGCCTGCTTGAGGCGTTGGCGGTTTACGACCGCCGTCAATTCGTCGCCGATCTGGGCGCGGGCCTGACCGTCGGCGTGGTCGCCTTGCCATTGGCCATGGCGTTCGCCATCGCTTCGGGCGTCAAGCCCGAGCAAGGCCTGTTCACCGCGATCATTGCCGGCTTCCTGATCTCGGCGCTCGGCGGCTCCAGCGTGCAGATCGGCGGCCCGGCCGGCGCCTTCATCGTCATCGTCTACGGCATCGTCGAGCGTTACGTCGTGGCGAAC
>NZ_JBFUGE010000720.1:0-2764 GCF_056403075.1 Ideonella sp. P3_A4
CACCTACGCGGGTCAAACCCCGATCGGCGCGGCGTATGCGCCATCCGGCGAGGTCGTGTACTTCCCGTTCGCGGACAGCAACTTCGTCGCCGAGTACGACCGCAAGACGATGACCGAACGGCGCCGCTTCACCGTGCCGGGCAATTTCGACTGGCAAGGCGGCTGGGCCTTCGGCGAGGGCCGCACCAAGGTGTCGTCCGATGGCCGCTTCCTGTTCGTGACGCTCGACAACGGCGTCTTCTACCAGGAGCTGTCAGCGGCGAACTGATGGTGTGAATTTATTGAGAGGGGCCGAGGAGACAAAGGCCGCCATGACGGCCATTGAAATCGGCGGCTGACCCCAGAGCGGTGGCCGCACGACAGGCAGCGAAGACTGCCACAGGGGAGGAGCTGATGGTGGGTTGGCACGCGTGTGCCAGCCCGCCACTCAGTCTTTTTAACAGGTGTCAGAGGGGCCGCGGGGCCCCTCGCCGATCACGCCGATCAAGGTTTGGCCGGCTGGCTGGCCTTCCATTGCTCGATCGCCTTCATGGCTGCATTGACGTGGCCGTCCGGGTCCATCGCGGCGTAGGCCAGCAGCACCTTGCCTTGCGGGCTGATCACATACGAGATGCGGTTGGCCATGTTGGGCACCACCGCGAGCGTCGCGTCGTACTGCTTGATGATCTTCGCGCCCGGGTCGGCCGCCACCGCGAACTGGTTGCGGCAGGCTTCGACCGAGAACTTCTTCAGTGTCTCGATGTCGTCGTTCGACATGCCGATCACGGTCGCGCCGAGTGCCGCAAACTTTGGGGTTGCCTCGGCGAACTGGTGTGCCTCGACCGTGCAGCCGCTAGTGAAGGCCTTCGGGTAGAAGTACAGCACCACCGGGCCCTTCTTCAGTGCGTCGGCGAGCACGAAGCGATAGGGCTGACCACCCAGCGCAGCGTCGGCTGAGAAGTCGGGAGCAGCAGCGCCGATGGCCAAGGCGGCCTGCGCGGACGGCACGGCCAGGCTGGCCACGCAAAAGGCGGCGGCGCTGAGCGCATGGCCGCGGGCAAAGAAAGCGGTGTTCATCAGGAGGCCTCGTGAGCAGTCAACGGGTCAGGGCAAAAGGATCAGGGCTTCGGGCAATCGCAAGCGTCGTTGCCCATGTCCAGGATGATGCGCCAAACGCCGGGGGCTTCTTGCCGCCAGACCGAATTGAAACGGGCAACCAGCTTGCCGTTGGGGTCTCGCACCGGGCCGCTGCTGAGAGCCAGCTCTCCGGTGGTCATCACCTCGACGTTGTCGGGCTCCCACGAGAACGGCGGCTTCGGGCCGTCGAAGAACTTCTTCCAGACGGCGGTCACCGCGGCCGGGCCCCGCAGCGAGCCCTTGGCGCCCTGGAACACCGTATCGGCCGACAGGAACTTGGCAAAGGCCGCGAAGTCGCGATCGGCCATGGTCTTGGCGAAGGCGCGTTCGGTGTCCGAAACCACCTTGCGCAGTTGCTCGGGGTCGGGCGCGCCAGCGGCCGCGGTCTGGGCATGCAAAGGCGCGATCGCGCCGACAACCAGGCTCAGCGTGGCCAGGAATCGGGAGGGGGTCAGCATGGCAGGGGCAGGGGCTGTTGAAAGGTGCGGCGGTTGTACCAGTTCCCGCCCGCACGCATCAGGGGCCCGACCCCAAGTCCTTCAGGTGGTCCTCGGCCTCCTGCACGTCCTTGCCGTACTCGGTGAGATAGCGGTTGCGCTCTTCACTGCTCCACTCGGCCGCCGAGAACGCGACCAGCGGGTAAGCCTTGGTCCGATAGACCGTGCCGGCTCGGCGCGGCATCAGCGAGCGGTCAGGGAAGGTGTCGGGCTTCAGCAGGAAAGCCTCGACGTCGCGCAGCACCAACGGGAAGGCAGGCTGCGTGTCGCGCACCAGCTTGCCGAACAGCTGCAGCTTGAACTCGGTCGGCCCGACACCCAGCTCGTCATTGAAGTTCAGCAGCGCCACTGGCCGGCCATTGGCATCGTCGACGCGACCGGCCACCACATAGCGGCCGGGTTGCAGCACTTGGGCCGGCAGGTACAAGTTCAGCGACCCGGCCTCGACCGCCTCACGCGGTGTCGCGCCCCAGATGGCGGGCGCACCGGGCGAGTGGATCACGTCGAAGGATGCGTAGCCCGGGTGCTCGCCCGATTGCAGCGCCAGCTCGACGCGGATCAAGCCGTCGAGCTCGGCAAATCCGTCGCGCACCGGCTGCAACCGAAAGCTGAGCACGTTGTCGCCGGCAGCGGTGTCGCCACCACGGCCGTCATCGGTGAACTGCACCATCACCGGTGCGATGCTCGAGGGGCGCGCACCGGTGGCGCCTTCATGGGCCATCGCTCGCGGCACCTGCAGCGGCAGCGTGCGGCCTTCGCCGTCGATCGCCGCCACGGTGAACAGCACGCTTTCGTCACCCTGCGAATAGACGCGTTCCTGCGTCGTGCGCAGCGTCAGGCCTTCGATTGCTGGGCCACCGGGTTCGCGCAGCGGGCGCTCGGTCGCGACCGGCTCGAAAGGGCGGACCTGGTCCGGGTGCTCGGCCAACGGGCGCGACTCATGCGGGTAGCGCGTGGCCTCGCGGTAGCTGTCGAGCGTGCGGCGGGCACGCTCGAGGCGTTGCTTCCACATGTCGCGCGCCGCGCTGCGATCGGGCGCTCGCGCGCTGGGCGTGGGCGCCGCGGCGTGGGCCACGGGGGCGGGTTCGGGCGCAGGGGCGGCGGTGGTCGGCGCTGCGACGGCCTGAGGGCTGTCGCCCCAGGCCCACCAC
>NZ_JBFUGE010000721.1:0-2757 GCF_056403075.1 Ideonella sp. P3_A4
GGGTCCGTGAGCTGGGCTCTGAGGCCACTGTCTTCAATCGCTCCCTGCACGAAGACGAGAGTAGGAGCGAGGATGAACGTGGTCGTCAGGACGAGTGCGATTTCCTGCCAGCCCGGGCATCAGGTGCTGATGCCGGCACCCATGCCGATGCCCGTGCCCTTCCTCGGATGATGGTGCTCATTGGCGCACGCTTGGGCCTGCCCGCCCGATGTGGTCCGTCCACTGGGACAGACCACGCCCGGGCTCTCTCCCTCCGAGAGGGACTGAACCCCTACGGGCGGCCAGACGAGGCTCATTGCGCACACGCCAGGCTTTCCCATGCCACACAACCTCCTCGCGGGCGAAGCAGCGATGAGCCTTCCCGATGTCGCTGAGCTTCACTGCCGCAGCAATTTCAGCTTCCTCACGGGCGCATCGCAGCCGGCGGAGCTGGTGTTGCGCGCGCAAGAGCTGGGCTACCGTGCGCTCGCGCTGACGGACGAATGTTCTCTGGCCGGTGTCGTCCGCGCGCACGAGGCCGTGAAGGAACTGAGAGCCGACATAGAGGCCAAGGCCAAGGAGGAATCGAAGACCGACGAGGAGCTGAAGGGCGCACTGGACGCAATGGTCCGCCTCGTCATCGGCGCCGAGATGAGGTTGACGGCGGCGCCAGCCACGCCCTTGTTTACCGGCGCTGCCTCTGGGGCGGCCGCGTCGGCATCGGCTAGGTGGCCGGGCGCATTGTCGAAGACGAAGTCCAAGGCACGACCGCGCGCCGGGCGTTTGCCAGCGGCCGTCGGCACAGATTCGCCAATCGACCTGGAAGCCGAGTTGAAGGCTGAATTGGCGGCCGAGTTCGCCGCCGAATGGAACGCCGAACGGGCCGCTGAGTGGGATGACGACGCCGAGTTCTGCCGCTCGCCGTCCCGGCCTGCGCTGCCACACCCGCATCGGCCCACCGGCGACGGCGCCCGCCTGGTGCTACTGGCGCAGACCCACCGTGGCTACAGCAACCTGTCGCGCTGGATCAGCCTGGCCCGGCGGCGAGCTGAGAAAGGCAGCTACCTGGCCTACGCGTCGGACCTGGAAGGCAAGGCAGGCGATGCGCCTTGGCTGGCCGGTCTGGGCGATTGCCTGGCCCTGCTGGTGGTCGGTGGCCCTGAAGGCGCCGACGGCACAGTGGCGCCGCCGAAGTTCGAAACCGTATTCGCGCAGGCGATGTGGTTGAAGACCTGCTTCGGTGTCGATCGCTGCGGCCTCGCGCTGGCCTTGCGCCATCGCCGTTTCGACGACGAGCGGGTCGAGGTCGCGCGACGCGTGTCCGAGCTGAGCGGGCTGCCGATCGTGGCCACCGGCGACGTGCTGATGCACAGCCGCTCCCGCAAGCCGTTGCAGGACGTGCTGGCGGCGACCCGTCACCGTTGCACGGTCGCAGAGTCGGGCACCCGGCTCGAGTCGAATGGCGAAGCCCATCTTCGCTCGCGCGCCCGCCTGGCCGAGCTGTACGAGCCCGCCTGGCTGCAAGCTGCGGTGGACTGGGCCGAGCGGTGCACCTTCTCGCTCAGTGAGCTGAGGTACGAGTATCCGCAAGAGCTGGTGCCCAAGGGCCAGACCGCGACCAGCTGGTTGCGCGAGCTGACCGAGCGTGGCCTGGTGAAGCGCTACCGCGACAAGAATCGCATCGAGCCTGCTCACGTGCGCAAGCGAGTCGAGCACGAGTTGGCGCTGATCGAGCAGCTTCGTTTCGAAGCGTACTTTTTGACCGTGGCAGACCTGGTGCACTGGGCGCGCAGCCAAGGCATCCTTTGCCAGGGCCGCGGCAGCGCCGCCAACTCAGTCGTTTGCTACGCGTTGCAGGTGACCGAGGTCGACCCCGATCAGGGCAATCTGTTGTTCGAGCGCTTCATCAGCGCCGAGCGCAACGAGCCGCCCGACATCGACATCGACTTCGAGCACCAGCGGCGCGAAGAGGTCATCCAGTACATCTACGCCAAATACAGCCGCCACCGCGCGGCGATGACCGGCGTGATCATCAGCTACCGCAGCCGGTCTTGCCTGCGTGACGTGGGCCGCGCGCTCGGCTTCGATCTGGACCGCATCGAGGCCGTCACCAAGCAGCAGCCTTGGTGGACCGATCACCCCGGTCGCTTCGACCCCGAGCGCCTGCGTGAGCATGGCTTCGACCCCGACGCACCACTGGTCAAGCTGTGGGCCGAGCTGGCCTCGCAGTTGCGCGGTTTCCCGCGGCACTTGAGCCAGCACCCCGGTGGTTTCCTCATCGCCTGCGACGACGTGTCCAACCTGGTGCCGGTCGAAAACGCGACGATGGAAAACCGCACCGTCATCCAATGGGACAAGGACGATCTCGACACGCTGAAACTGATCAAGGTCGACGTGCTGGCACTGGGCATGCTCAGCGCGATCCGTCGCGCGCTGGAATGGATTGACCGGAAGAAGGACCCGAAGTTGGCCAAGGTGCAGGGTCGTCGCATCGAGATGGACGACCTGCCCAGGCACGACGATGCCGTCTACGACATGCTTTGCGACGCTGATGCGATCGGCGTCTTCCAGGTCGAAAGCCGGGCCCAGCTCAGCATGCTGCCGCGGCTTCGGCCTCGCTGCTACTACGACCTGGTGATCGAGGTCGCCATCGTGCGGCCGGGGCCCATCCAGGGCGGCATGGTCCACCCGTACCTGAAGCGGCGAAACAAGGAAGAGCTGGTCGACTTCCCCAAACCTGAACTCGAGCAGGCCCTGGGCCGGACGCTGGGGATACCG
>NZ_JBFUGE010000722.1:0-2757 GCF_056403075.1 Ideonella sp. P3_A4
GGTCAGAGCCTATTCATCAATGGTAGCCAAGCAGACAATTTCTTGTTTCCGCGAAAAAATTCGCAATACAAATCAAGCAGATTTGATTGCATTTGAAGGAGCAATAACCGCATACGACAATATCTATAGCATCAACGATTGGGGCACGTTCGTCAGGGGATGGATCGAAAAGGATTACGGGTTGAAGTGGAAGGATTGGGGCTGCGATGAAGAGCGCCCCCCGTCCTCACCAAATTGCAAAGCCGTCAAATCCTATTTCGAGGTTAGCGCGGGGCTGTATCCCACCCTACTTAAATGTTTGACTGATAGCAGTGCCAATGTAAACACTCTGGCTGTTCTGAAATAACGATCAAGCAAATGTGTCTATCCCTAGACACTAAGATATGAGCGTCAGGGCGGGCCGATAAAAACCCGGACTCAGATACCGTCTTGGAAGTCAAGCTCAGGCGCGCGATCCGCGGGTCGAACGGCACTCCTGAGCGAAGCACCCCGTAGATCAGCATGGCCAGCTTGTGCATGCACGCACCCACCACGGCCTTGGGCGCCAGGCCAGCGGTACGCAGCCTGTCGCCGAAGGCCTTCACGACAGGGTTGTGCCGCGAGGCCACCAGTGCTGGCATGTACAAGGCTGTACGCATCTGTACGTGGCCAGCGCGGCTGAGCATGGAACGCCCTCGCACCGAGCTGCCAGACTCCTGTCGAGGCGTCACACCGATGAAGGCGGCGCCTTGGCATTCTTGAAGTGCCGCACGTCCCCAAGGAAGGCCAACACCTTGGGTGTGGTGACTTGGCCGATCCCCGGGATGCTGGCGATCAGCTCTGCGTCCTGCCGCAGTTGCGGGTGGCCGTCGATGTGGTCGTTGATCTGACGCTGCAACTCGGCTGCGCAGCGCTGCAGCCAGGCCACGTGGTCGTGGATCGAAGCGGCCAGCACTGCGTTGCCCGCGTGCACTTCGAGCAGGTTGGGTGAAGACTGGCTGCCGAGTCTCCTCCCACCAAATCCCCCACCCCCATCAACTCTTCTTTTGCCGCGCTGCCATCAACCGCATCGCCAGCTTCTGCATCGCCTCTGCATCCTTCGCCGAGCCATCCAGCACGGCCTGCGCGTAGTGCGCCGACATGCAGGCCCGGTCAAGGCGCAGGGCGATGTTGATCGCAGCTTCTGCGCCGGCCCGATCTCCGCTGCTGGCCAGCACCACCGCCAAACCGCCGTGGCTTTCGGCGAAGTTGCGGTCGAGCAGCATCGATTGGTCGAATGCCGAACGCGCTGCAGGCAGATCGCCTTGCACCAGCGCGGCCCAGCCGAGGCCGTGCCAGGTGCCGATGTGCTCGGGCATGTTCTGCAATGCACGCTGGAAGGTCTGGCGAGCCTGGCTCAATTCGCCGGCCAGCATCTCGGCAAATGCCAGGGCTGACAACGAGCGGCCGTCGTTCGGGTTCTGTTCCAGGGCCACCGCCAGCAGGTCTTTCGCCCTCTTCGGGTTCTGTTCGCCCAGTGCAATGCTGGCCCGTGCGACCAGCGCTTCCATCTGGCGCGGCTTGTGTGCCAACGCCCCTTCAGCCCACGCCTGGCTGAGCCGAGGCTCTTCGGCATCGAGTGCGATAAGCGAGGCGACGCCGGCAGCATCCGCGCTCAGCACCCCGGCCTTCGCCCAGCTTTTCGCCTCGGTCATCGCTTCCCTCAGCTTGTCCGCGCGGTGCATCAGGCGCAGCCACAGCGTCTGCAGCGATTGCTCGGGCGGGGCACCAGCACCATCGGCCGCCGGCATCAGCGGCGCCAGCAGCGACAGCCCTTGCTCCGCATCGCCCTCGCGCAACGCGATCTGGGCCTGGTCTTGAACCGCACAGGTCACCAGCTCGACGGGCGCACCAGGCTCGTTCTGCAGCGCTGCGAGCACCTCGCGCGCCGCAGCCCAATCGTGCGCAGCCATCAGCCAATGAGCCTGATGCAGCCGCCACGCCAACGGGTTGACGCCTGAGGCAAGCCCCGTCTGCAGATGCACTTGCGCGCGGTCGCGCGCGCCGAGTCTCAAGGCCGTCTGAAATGCTTCCGACCGCAGGCTGTCGTTGCCGGGGTCTTGGTCGAGGAAGCCTTCGAGCTGGGCCAGGGCGGGAGGATTGGACATGGAGTTCATCGAAGCTTGAAGATGCAGTCGTCGGTTGAATTGTCAGGCGCGATGCAGGTCACTCGTCAAAAAGAGGCATCGCAGGCATGGCGCTCGGCCATCCAATGGCGCAATCGGGCCAGCGCCTTCTTGTGAATCTGGGAGATGCGCCCCTTGGTCAGGTTCATCTCGAGGGCAATGTCTTCGAAGGCCACGCCTTGCAGGTAGTGGTGGTGAATCACTTTCCGCTCCGGAGGCGACAGGTTGTCGATCAAGCCGTGCAACCGCTGCTTGCTTTGATTGAGTTCGACGGCGCTGTACAGCGGGTCGGCTGCTGACGATCGTGCGCCGGCGTCGAACATGCCCGTTTCTTCGAGCATGAAGCCGAGGGCCAACCCCATGCCGACTTCCGCCAGATAAGAAAAGAGGTCGCCCTTCGATTCGCCCGCCGCACTGGCAGCGACGCTTTCCGCCCGAGCGTCCAGGACCCGGCGTCGTGCGTGGATCTGGCCATGCTTTTCGCTCAGCAGGGTGATTCCGTCCAGAACCGCCCCTCGAACGCGGCGAGCCGCAAAGGTCTTGAACTGTGCGCCCCCCGCTGGATCGTAGCGGTCCAGGGCTTCGATCAGCCCGACCCGCGCCAGTTGCAGGT
>NZ_JBFUGE010000723.1:0-2754 GCF_056403075.1 Ideonella sp. P3_A4
TGCCTGGCCTCAACGCCTGGCCCGAGGCCGTCGCCAATTGGCCGTCTTCCGTGACGCGAAGCGTGCCACCGCGCGTGTAGGCGCGGCTGCCGTCGGGCATCACCACTTCGATAAAACCGTCGCCCGCAATGGTGATGTCGTAAGCCGAGTCGGTCTTCTTCGCCTCGCCTGCATCGAAGGACCGGATCATCTGCGCCATCGCCACACCGGTGCCCCGAAGCGGCGATGCAGGCGCCTCGCCGGCCTCCACTCGGCTGCTGGTCTCGACCTGCTGGGCCACCAGGTCGGTGAAGCTCACTCTCGATTTCTTGAACCCAGTCGTGTTCACGTTAGCCAGGTTGTTGGCGATCGTGTCCACGTTCTGCTGCTGGGCGTGCATGCCGGTCGCAGCGATCTGCAAAGCGTCAAACATGTTGTTTCGGTGAGTCGGTGAGTCTGGAAAAGGATAGGGTCGACGAAGCTTCGGCCTTACATGTCGCCGAGCTTGCGGATGGCGTTACCGAGCATCTCGTCTCGTCCTTGCGCCACGCGCAAGAGCGCTTCGAAATGGCGCACCGTCGCGCCGAGGCTAACCATCTCGTGGGCGGTGTCGACGTTCGCGTTCTCGAGGAAGCCCTGCTTCAAGCCGACGCGGCCGGCTGGGAGCTCTTGGACGCTGCTGCCGCCAGAGACGTAGCGGCCAGCGCCGGCAGCCYGCAGGTCGTTCGGTGCGATGTCGACGACCCGCAATTGCGCAACCTGCTTTTCGCCATCGAAAACGCGGCCCGTGCCGTCGACCTTGATGTGGTCCGAGGTCACGGTAATCTCGCCACCCTGGCCCAGCAGCGCGTGGCCTTCACCGTTGACGATGCGACCGCGTCCATCGATCTGGAAATCTCCCCGGCGCGTGTAGGCCGGGCCGTGGTCGGTCGCTAGCTCAAAGAAGCCGGCGCCGGACAGCGCCAGGTCCAGCGTCCGTCCCGTCGGCCGAAGCGTAGCGGGGCGCATGTCGCGAACCAGCTTGATGCTGGCTTGCGGCATACGCGCCTCGTTGCTCTCCGACTGGGCCGCGTCCATCGCGCTCGCAAAAGCGCTCTGCTGTGCCACCAACTCGCGCTTGTAGCCCGGGGTCTGCACGTTTGCCAGGTTCGAGGCAACGCGTTCCATGCGCGCCTCGTCGGTGGCGAGTGCGCTCAGCGTCACGGCGGAAATAGATGAATTCATGAGATCTCTCTTCTTCCTAATCAGGTGGCCGCGGGCGTTCCGACGACGGCGTATGAGCGGAGCTCGACAGTCTGCGGCACTTCAGTCATCGCGAGCACGCGCAAATGCGGCAGGACGCGTTCGCTGAGCAAGCGCAGATGGCGGCGAAGCTCAGGGGCACAAAGCAGGACTGGCAGCAGGTTGCTCTTCATCATCTTTTCGGCGTGCTGCACCAGGCGGGTGATCAACTGTTCGGTCAGCATCGGATCGACGGTCGCCGACTGGCTGGCGCCCGCTTCTCGCAGGCTGTGCAGCAGTTGCCCTTCGACTTGCGGCTCGAGCGTCAGCACATGCAGCGTATTGCCATCACCAACCAGAGACTGGCAGATCGCGGCGCCCAGGCGTTGCCTGACGCGCTCCACCAACATCGACACATCCTTGGTTTGCCGTCCGGCGTCAGCCAGCGTCTCGAGGATCGCCTCCAGGTGCCGGATGCTGACCTTCTCGCGCAGCAGGCCCTGGAACACGCGCTGTACGTCGCTGATCGACAGCACCGTCGGCACCAATTCCTCGACCAACGTTGGTTGATTCTTCCGCACGCGGTCGAGCAAACGCTCGGCCTCGGCACGCGTCATCAGCGTCGCCGATTCGCGCCGCAAGGTTTCGGTCAGGTGGGTCAACAAGACGGTGTTCGCATCGACCAGCGTGTAGCGCGCAGCCGTGGCGGCCTCCCGCTGCGAGTGCTCGACCCAGACAGCCGGCAGCCCGTAGGTCGGGTCCCGTGTCGCCTCGCCGACAATCGACTTCGTGTCACCCGCGGGGTGGATGGCCAGAAGGCGATCGGCACGGGCTTCACCACGTCCGACGGGCACACCATCGATGTGAATCTCGTACTGGTGAGGCCCCAGCTTGGGCGCATCGCGGAAGCGCACCCTCGGCAGCACCACGCCGAATTCCAGCGCGTGCTGCTTCCTGAATGTCCCGATTCGCTCCATCAGCGGACTGGCCGTCATCGCCGCCTGGGCCGCCCAGTAGGGGCCGACGTGCACTTCGATGGGTTCGACGGTCAGGGCCGAATAGGGATCATCGGCATCGCCAGACGCCGCGGCGTGCGCCGCCTCATCGGCCGGCCCGCTCGCGGCTTCGACGGCCGTTCGCTTGGCCGCGCGGTAGGCCCAGAACGCAGCGCCGCCGACCAGCGCCAGCAGCACTAGCGTCGGCAACACTGGGATGCCCGGCAGCGCGACCAGGGCCAGCAGCGCCACGGCAACGAGCAGCAGCGTCTTCGGGAACGAGGTGATCTGCCGCAGGACCTCACGACTGAGGTTTCCGTCCGCGGCCGAGCGCGTGACGATGATGCCTGTGCCCACCGCGATCACCAGCGCCGGCACCTGCGTCACGATGCCGTCGCCGATGGTCAGCAGCGTGTAGGTCTTCAACGCCTGACCCCACGGCATGCCGGCCTGCATGACACCGATCACCATGCCGCCGACGATATTGATCAGCAGGATCAGGATGCCGGCGATCGCGTCGCCTTTGACGAACTTGCTCGCCCCATCCATTGCGCCGTAG
>NZ_JBFUGE010000724.1:0-2754 GCF_056403075.1 Ideonella sp. P3_A4
ACCGCATTCTGGCGAGGGGCGGGAGCTGAGCATGAGACACCTCAAGGATTCATTTGATTGTCGTCAGGCCATCGCGTCCGACCTTGCGTTGAATCAAGCCGGGCCGGTGTCGGGCGGGCCACAGTGGCGCAATGACTTCTGTCGCATCGCCCCCCGCCATCACCAGCGAACAACTGGCCCGGCTGGACGTGGCCGGCCCCCGCTACACGTCCTACCCGACGGCCGATCGCTTCGTCGAAGCTTTTGACGAGTCGGCTTATCGCCAGGCGCTCCAGGGGAGGGCGAACGCCGCCGGCGCCGGRCCGCGGGGGCCGTTGTCGGTCTACGTACACGTGCCGTTCTGCGAATCGGTGTGCTACTACTGCGCCTGCAACAAGGTGATCACCCGGCACCACGATCGTGCCGGTGAGTATCTCGACGCACTCGAGCAAGAGATCGAGTTGACCGCAGCGGCGCTCGGCCAGGCGCCGATGGTGTCTCAGCTGCACTTCGGCGGCGGCACGCCCACCTTCTTGTCAGACGCTGAACTGGAGCGCCTGATGCAGGCGATCCAGCGTCACTTCGTGCTCGTTCCCGGGGGCGAATACTCGATCGAGGTGGACCCGCGAACGGTGTCGCCACAACGCCTGAGCCACCTGGCCGACCTGGGTTTCAACCGGCTCAGCCTGGGCGTACAGGACTTCGACCCTGCGGTTCAGAAGGCCGTGCATCGCGTGCAGCCCTTCGACGAGGTGGCCRCACTGCTGGAGGCTGCCCGTGGCATCGGCTTCGACTCCACCAACGTCGACCTGATCTACGGCCTGCCCCTGCAGACGCCCGAGTCGTTCCGGCGCACGATAGACCAGGTGAGCCAGCTGCGACCCGATCGGATCGCGCTCTATGCCTACGCGCACCTGCCCGAGCGGTTCAAGCCGCAGCGCCGCATCCATTCGGCCGACTTGCCAGCACCGACGCAGAAGATCTCGATGCTCGCGGCCGCGATCGACACCTTCGGTCAGCAAGGCTACGACTACATCGGCATGGACCATTTCGCGCTGCACGACGACCCGTTGGCCGTGGCCAAGCGACAAGGGCGGTTGCACCGCAACTTCCAGGGCTACAGCACCCAACCCGATTGCGATCTGATCGGCCTCGGGGTCTCGGCCATTGGCCGCGTGGGCGCGACCTACAGCCAGAACGCCAAGACGCTGCCGGAGTACTACGACTCACTTCGCGGCGGCCGGCTGCCGGTCACCCGCGGCATGGCGCTGGATCGCGATGACCTCGTGCGCCGCGCGGTGATCATGGCGGTGATGTGCCAGGGCCGCGTCGACTTCGAGTCGATCGAGTCCGCGCACCTGGTGCAGTTCTCTGACTACTTCGCACCGGAGCTGGAGCGCCTGCGGCCGCTTGTTGACCAGGGCCTGGTGCGACTCGAAGACGACGGCCTGCTGGTCACGCCGCTGGGCTGGTATTTCGTACGCGCGGTGGCGATGGTGTTCGACAAGCACCTGCATGCGCAGCAGCGGCGGATGAGCTTCTCGCGCATCATCTGAACGGCCTGGGCCCTGGCCTGGGAGCATGAACAACGCGAGGCGCAGCATCGCGTGATCGCCGTGTCGTTGATGGCCGTCAAGCCGCAGGGCGTGGTGTCGGGGCATCCTGCGTCCATGACACCTGACACCTCCTACCAGACACTCACGAGCGCGGTATCGGCGCAGCTCTCAACGCTGCGCGCCGACCAGCCCGCCGTGATGAAGGGCTTCAACGAGCTGGCCAAGGCCAGCCTGGCCAACGGCGCCGTGTCGGCCAAGAACAAGGAGCTGATCGCGCTGGCGCTCGGCGTCGCCGCTCATTGCGATGCGTGCATCGGCTTCCATGCCCGCGCGCTCGTCCGGCTCGGTGCGACGAAAGCCGAAGTCGAGGAGGCGCTGGCGGTGGCTGTCTACATGGGCGGCGGCCCTTCGCTGATGTACAGCGCCAACGCGCTCGCCGCTTTCGACGAGTTCGCCCAGGACACTGCCGTGGTGACCTGAACCCGCCCGCCCAATGCCGTGTGGCTGTGGTTCGGCCCTGACAGGCTTGCTTGAGCGCTCAAAGGCTTGAGCGTCGCCGATCGTGACTTTTGTCGGCGCCGCTGGCCAATCCGCAGACAGTGTGCCGGCGCCCCGCCATGCGTGCCTTATCCTTTCGCCCGCCTGGGAGGGACCCCGGCGCACAACAAGGATCAGGACATGTCGGGAAAAGCAGGGAGCGCGAAATTCATCGCGGGGACAGCCATTGCCGTGGCGGTGGTGGGATTCGGTGGCTGGCAGTACTACCAGTCGCCCAACCAGGTGGCCGCGCGCCATCTCAAGCAGGCCGCGCAGGCCCGGACCGAAGGGCGCGTGGTGCAGGCGGCCGAGCTGTATGCGGGCGTGGCGCAGTCGCGCGCTGAGGTGGCCTCGCAAGGCGCGGCCGGGCTCAAAGGCCTTCTGGATGCTGCCACCCTGCAGGCGCTGCCTGCCGCTGACGCGGCGCAGGTGCTGCAGCACGTGCAAAGTGCGCGCAGCGCTGGGCAATCGCCCATGCCGGCCAAGGACGTGACCATCCTCGGCTGGTCTCTCGTCGCCTTGCATGCAGACAAGGACCCTGCCGGCGCCAAGGCGGTGCTCGACGCCATCAAGCCGGTGGAGACCGACAAGGCCAAGTGGGCCGCCGCGGCCGAGCCGCTGCTTGAACGCATCGTGGCCACTGACCCGAGCAACGCGCCCGCCGCCATCGAATACGCCCAGG
>NZ_JBFUGE010000725.1:0-2751 GCF_056403075.1 Ideonella sp. P3_A4
GCGCCTTCGCGGGCCTGTTTGCGCCAGCCGTTTGCGCCAGCCGTGCACGATGTTGGCATTGATGCCATGCGACATCGCCACCTTGGCCACCGACGCGCCCGGCGCATCGCACTCGGCCCTGATCTGCGCCTTGAGCTCCCTGCTGTAGCGCTTCCGAGTCGCTGTCTTCTCGCTTGTCATCGTGTCCACTTATCTCGTACGTGGACACGATCGTTATCGCTGCGACCCCCTCATTCAAGACGGGTTCGCCGGACGCTTACCAAAGCGTGCCACGGCGGCCGCACGAGCGCCGTAGCGCAAGCAGACCTCAATACGAACGCGATCTGTCGAGGACAGGTGAGAGTATCGGATTCCCATTCGTGCAACTGCTCCTTGGAGAAGAAGTGTTGCACTTCAAATCTGAGGCGAAGCTGCAGCCTAACGTTCGACGTAAGGGGCGGCCGGCCTGCSGGACGTCCCCTTGACGGAGGGGTTAGCCCCGGCGGTGGCAGGCAGCAGCATGATCATTTTGGTGGGCTGCCTTTCCGACCGGAGGAGAAGATCGGTGGACGTCGTCGGCTCCTGAGACCGGAGGCTTCTGCTCTCTCGCGAAGATGGGCCGCGACCGCCCGCAGCCAAGTGCGGTGACTGACTTGCGGTTCTGGCCAGTAGTAACAACCGACCTCGACCAAAGCGGCGGACAGCACTGCGTCTTCCTCCATAGTAGCGGCTAGCGATTCGATTTCCTTCGCTAGAAGCACCAGATTACTGCCTGGTTCGCTCAGGAGGTATTCATCAACTACCGGCCACCAAAACGATGCAGTGACCTCCAGCGCGAAGGCGCCTAGCAGAGGACGAAGAGCCTGTGGAATCTGCATGGGGGGCTAACGTTCGACGTAAGGGGCGACCCGCTTGCGGGACGTCCCCTTGACGGAGGGGTTAGGCACCGGAGATGCGCCAACCGTGATGGACTGGCCGTGCAGTGCAGACGGACCCGARGAAAYTGGAGATGCTACTCGGCTGACMGRAGCCTGGCTATGCAGCACCGGGACTGCGGCTGCTTCGGTTTGGCCAGCCARCCAAGGCGGCAGAACCGRCCCAGTGGCAGCKCCCACCACAAGCTCCGGCCGTGACCGTAGGCACTGTTGAGCCGTGACGTRGCGCCAAGGCTTCAATCTCTTGACCAGCTTGGCAGGCGGAAGGCCGAAGCGACCGCTGACCGTGCGCTGGCCGCCGAAGGACGGACAGCCCRCGCTGACGCTGAAGCGAGCACGCCTTTCCCATGAGCACAAGGCGACGAAACCGAGGCCTTGAGAAGCTCGCATTGGCAGAGGACGCTTCAAGTGTATTGGCATCTTCAACCCGGCTGTGGGCCTAACGTTCGACGTAAGGGGCGGCTTGCGGCTTGCCGCAAGACGTCCCYTTGACGGAGGGGTTAGGCCGAGGCCCGCYGTGAGYAACGACCCTGCTCACTGTCCCTGAGGCGGCTGCCACAGYTCGACCTTGTTTCCCTCTGGATCAATGACCCAGGCAAACTTCCCATACTCGGATTCATCAATCTTCTCGAGCACGTTGCAGCCTTCTTCCTTCAAGAYCTTGACCAAAGCGTGAAGGTCTTCTACTCGGTAATTGACCATGAAGGAGGCAGAGCTTGGGGCAAAGTGATCACTKTCTTGCGGATTGATGCACCAAGCAGTTGTGCCTGYAACCGGYTTGCCTTGGGCATCAGTCCAATCGAAGGCAGCTCCGCCCCAGACTTGGACATCGATTCCAAGGTGCTGYTTGTACCAAGCCCGAAGAGATGCAGCGTCTTTGGCTTTGAAGAAGATGCCGCCGATGCCGGTGACTCGTTTCATGTGATTTCCAATGTGCGATGGTGGTGGGGGAGTGTATTTCTCGGCTTAACGTTCGACGTAAGGGGCGGCCGCAAGTGGGCGAAGCCCGCTTGTGGACGTCCCCTTGACGGAGGGGTTAGGCGCCGGCCTTGATGAACGTGACTCTGAGCTTGCCATTGACTACTTTCACATCGCGTAGTGCCAACCTTGCTAGAGCGCCTTTGGCGGTGCTGCCATCAATCGTGTAGATCGGATGAGACTGAAGTGCCAGCTTGGCAACCCCTGGCCCACGAAGTTTCACCACCTCAGCGAATTCTTCAGGGAAGCCGGTGAGTTCGAGATTCTTGATTTGTAGGTCATCAAGAAAGAATTTGCCTTCGTATTGCACATACCTCGGCCGGCCGGAGAAGCTCACGTGACCTGGCATCTCGCGATTACCGAGCGACACTTTGACATCAAAGTTCAGTCCGACTCGATCCTCGCCTTCCGTGAGAACGACGACGGGATTAGCGAGCTCTAGACAAGCGACGACGAGGCTACAGTGCTTTGAGGGGAAATGTGGCGCAATTCGGGCTTGCAGCTCCGGTTGACCAATCTCAAGAGACCCTTCCACAAGGCGACTACTGACCCACCAGGCGGCCAGGCCCAAGGTAACCAGCAAGATGACGAAGATAGTCCAGCGACGAGTCATGTTTTCTGGCGCTTAACGTTCGACGTAAGGGGCCTGCCAAAGGCAGGTCCCCTTGACGGAGGGGTTAGGCGTCGCCGTTGGCATTGGTTGCACCCTCGGGGGAATGACAGGCAACGCAGAGTTTGTTCCCATCTGGATCGCGGAAGTAGGCTCCATAGTAGTTGTCGTGGTACTCGGGCCTCAAGCCTGGCTTGCCCTCGGATAGACCTCCATTGGCCAGCGCCACTTCATAGGCATGGCGAACGC
>NZ_JBFUGE010000726.1:0-2749 GCF_056403075.1 Ideonella sp. P3_A4
CCTTGATGCCGTGGGGCGGCGTCACGGCGCCGGGCACCTATGCCTTCGACGCGGCCACCGGCCGACGGCTGTGGTCGCGCCTGCAAAACGACTGCAGCTACATCTTCGACCCCGCGATGGTGCTGGGCGATCGGGTGCTTATCGCCCCCTGTGGTGCCGGGCCATTGACGGCGCGCCGCGCCTCAGACGGCAAACTGCTGTGGAAGAAGGACGACCTGCCCGATCACCCGGTGCGCCCGCTGGTCGGCCATGGCAACACCATCTTCAGCGCCCACAGCAGCTACCTGATCGCGATGGACGCCGACACCGGCCTGGACCAATGGCGCCTGGAGGAGCAGACGCCCTACGACCACTTCCTGACCAACCCGATCTGGGCCAACGGCATGCTCTTCATGCTGATCGACAAGGCCTTGGACCACACGCTGGAGTTGCGCGTGCTGGACGCCACCACCGGCAAGAGCCTGGCCAAGCGCCCGCACCAGTACCCCGAATACGCCGACCCCTTCGGCAACAGCCTGACCGTGGCCGACGGCCGGGTGCAGATCGGCTACTACCTGAATGTGCCGGGTGGGGTCGGCAAGGCGCACTGGGTGGCGTACGGCCTGAAGTGACGTCGAGCGACTTGGCGGGCGGCCCCGGCGCCACCCGCCCCGCGGCAGGTAGCGCGCCCGCTACCGCACGAGGCCTCGCTCGGGCGGCAGCTCCGGCCATGCAGCGTCGATCGCGTCGAGCATGGCCTGGATGCGCTGAGCAAGGGACGCAGAAGCCGTGGTCATTGGCGCGCGCAACTCGTCGTGCAAATCCAGGCGTTGCGCCAATGCAGACTTGACCGGACCGGGATTCGGCTCCTCGAAAAGAGCGCACGTCAGCGGCCAGAGCGCCCTCCACAAGCGGCGTGCCTCGCACAGATCGCCTTGGTCAACCAGGCGGTACAAGCCGGCAAAGAGATCGGGGCGCAGGTGGGCCGAAGCCGCAATCGCGCCCACCGCTCCCTGGCACAGGCTCACGAAGATGCGCGAGTCGTCGCCGCACAGCACCTGCAGCCGACCATCGTCGATCACGGCCTGCGTGTGCTCCAGGTCACCGCCGCAGTCCTTGACGGCGCAAATTCGCGGGTGCGCCGCGAGGCGCAGCATGGTGTCCGTCTCGATGCGAACCCCCGTGCGGCCGGGGATGTCGTAGAGCACCACCGGGTGCGGTGACGCGTCGGCCACGGCCGTGTAGAAATCGGCGACGCCCTGTTGCGACGGCTTGACGTAGTACGGCGGCGGCACGAGCACGCCAGCCAACGGCAGGCCCGCCAGTTCTCGCAATCGCCCCGCCACGCCTGCTGGCGTGACACCCGACACGCCCATCACCACCCGCAACTCGCCCCGAGCTTCGATGACGGTGCGCAGCACGGCCAGTTGCTCAGCCTCGTCGAGCGATGCCGCCTCGCCGGTGCTGCCGCACACGACCAAGCCAGCGATGCCTTTGTTGCCCAGGTGCGCCACCAGGCGCTTCAGCCCGTCATGGTCGACGGCGCCATTGATGAAAGGGGTGACGAGCGGCACCCAAATGCCGGCGAAATCCTGCATCGGAATCTCCATGGTTCGACCGATGGAAAACCGTCGACAGATTCAGCGCGGGGTGCACGGGCCACAGACAAGCGACCCTGGTGGTGTTCCGTCGCTCATCCGACGACGGAACGAAAGCTCCGGTCAGACGAGCTTTTGTTTTTTCGATTTGCGCGCGGCCACGCCAAGCCCGACGAATTCGTCAGAGCGGGCGCTGAGTCTGGGGCCGGAACGCATGGGGTGAGTGTAGAGGGAAAAACAGCCGCGCCAACCCTAACGTTCCAGCTGCGCATGCTGACGCTTCAACACCCAGGCGGCCCAGCCCAGCGCCAGCAAGATCACGGCCGCGCCCAGCTTGTGCACCAACGCCCCAAGCCATTGGGCTTGAGGCAACAGGCCCATCGAGCGCAGCAGGTAAATCCAGTCGTGCCCGCCGGCCTCGCCGGTGCGGCCCGACAGCAACATCATCTGCGGCACCAGAGAGTCGTAGATGTACGGCGCCACGTCGAGCAACGACACGCCCAGCAGCCACAGGCCGATGGCGGCGCCGAACGGGTCACGGTTGGTCCACAACAGCGCCCCGGCCATGATCGCCGGCATCAGCAACTGGCCCAGGGTGCCGCCGAAGATCGTCATCCAATGGCCGAACGGCATGAAGATCACGTGGCCCGCCTCGTGAAAGATCAGCAGCGGTCGGTGCAGGAACGAATTGTTGATTTCGGCGTTGCGGTAGTTCAGCGAAATCAGCACCGCCGCCCAGAGTGCGAAGCTGACGAGCAGCGCCACTCGGCCCCAGAAGGCGAACGGGGTGACCTGGGCCGGCACCTCGAGCAGACGCTCGCGCCAGGTGCTGCCCTCGTCATCACCGCCTCGGCTGTCAGCGCGTTTCGCACGGTCCCTCCCCGAGCCGACCCGCGCCAGGATCACGCCGCACGCCGGGCAAGCCGCCGGAAAGGCCTGGTCCACCGGCATGGGCGCGTGGTCGCACTTCGGGCAATGGGCGTACATGAGGCCGCAGTCTAGGCGACCCGAAGAAGCTGCCCTTCAGGCGTCAGAAGGCTTCGTTCGTGACACCGGCACACCGCCGAACGGCGGCGTGGACTCAGCGCTTCAACCCGCCCAGGTGGACGCCGAGATCGCCGTCCTTGTCGGGAACGGCATAGGCCGCATGCAGGCGGCTGCCGGCAGCCGCC
>NZ_JBFUGE010000727.1:0-2735 GCF_056403075.1 Ideonella sp. P3_A4
GCCTTGTAGCCCTTGCCGTCGTCGGTGACGAGGTCGCCCTTCAAGTACTTGTAGTTCGCGCGCCAGGGGTCGCAATCAGCCGGTGGGGGAGGCGGGGGCGGTGGCGGAGGGGGCGGCGGAGGGGGCGGGGGAGGAGGCGGCGGCGGAGGTGACGAGCAGCTCGACACCTCGGTCCAGGGCTGGCCACTGCCATCCGGGCCGTTGTGGGTGGCGGGGTCGTCGCCCTGGGTCCACCAGTTGGCGCGGTAGGTTTTGCCGTTCTCGGTGGCGGTGTCGCCCTTCAGGTAGGCGATCGAGGCTTGCCAGGGCTGGCAGGCGGCGGTCTGGGCCGCGAGCGGCGCGGCCACTGCGGCCGTCGGCGCGACACCGGCGGTCACGGCCACGGCGGCCGACAAGGCCATCAGCCAGTCGAGCCGGCGCTGCCGGTGTGGAATCTGGTTAGACATGGTTCCAACTCCTTGAGATTGGCTTGTGTGGATTGCAGACCCGCGCGCAGGCGTCGTGCTGCAGGCCGGACGAGCCCTTCTCTGCGAGCGCGCCGGTTGGCTGGAACTATCCGAGCCGATGCTCAGCCATGCCATCAGAAGAAACCAGTATGAGACCAGTAATACCAGTTTGTCGTTGTAACGGTTATCAGCGCGCGACTATGGTTCTTCTATTGCAGCGCTCGGCGCCCTGGTTGTGCGGGCCAATACCAGTTCCAGCGTTCCCGCCTTGGCACTGGCCGCGCACCAGGTCGCTTGCGAGTACTCTCTCGCCGCAACACTGTCGTTGAGAAAGGGCGCCGCATATCGCCGCTACAAGGGCGCCTGGTGGCCATTGACCTCTGCCCACACACGCCAACGCAACAACACGGAGTCCCATGAAGCTGGCTGTTAGTGTCCATTACCTCGGCGAAGGAGCCATGGCTGGCGCCGTGGCTTTCGACGAATGGGATGCGCCCGAAGCGTCCCGAACGTTCACCTCCCACGTCGCCCATGTGGACAAACCAGCGCGAGGAAAACCCGATCTTCGCGGGCTGCCGTGTCTCGTGCAGTTGCTGCGCGAACACGCCCTGGAACCTGACGTCATCGTGATCGATGGGCCGGTCCACCTCGACGTGGCGGAAACACCTGGGCTTGGCCGAGCCCTGTTCGACACTCTCGGTGGTCGCACCGCCATCATCGGCGTCTCGACGACATCGATGCCCGGCATGCCGGCACAGTTCGAGCTCTTCCGGGAGGAAGAGGCCCGGCCTCTGATCGTGACCTGCGTCGGCATCGACCTCGGTGCGGCGAAGGTCAGAGTTCGCACCATGCACGGCAAACGACGCGTCCCGACCTTGTTGAAGCAGGTGGCCCGAATCGCGCGCGGTGGTCAAACCTAGGCTGATGCGCCGCTAGCCACGGGGTTCGTCTTCTCTGCTGTTGCTCATCCTTCGCACGCCACCACGCCGGGATCGCAGGACGGTTCTCGCCTCGCGAACCGTCCTCGTGAAGTCACGGATTCTTCCCGGTGGTCCCGCTCAGCTATCCTAGTGGTCCCATATTGGTATTGTCGGAGACGCCATGGACCGTAGGCAGTTTCTCGCCCTGGGCAGCACCGCCCTGCTGGGCCCCGGGCTGACCGGCTGCGGCGGCAGCGACACGTCGACGACGCCGCCACCACCACCGCCGCCGCCACCGCCTCCCGACTACGACTGGAGCGCCCTCCGCGCCCAGCTGCAGGGCGAGCTGCTGCTGCCTGCCGACACCGACTTCGCCCGCGTGCGCCTGGTCGCCAACGCCCGCTACGACGCGGTCTCGCCCATGGCCGTGGCCCGCTGCGCCAGCGCGTCCGACGTCGCCGCGGCGCTCGGCTTCGCGCAGCAGCAGAAGCTGGCCTTCACCGCGCGCAGCGGCGGCCACAGCTACCTTGGCGCGAGCGGGGGCCCGGGYCTCGTCATCGACGTGGGGCCGATGGACGGCGTGCAGCTCGCGGGCGAGCTCGCCACCGTCGGCGCAGGCGCCCAGCTCACCGACGTGTACGACGCGCTGATCACCGCGGGCCGCTGCATTCCCTCGGGCAGCTGCGTCAGCGTTGGCATCGCCGGCATCACGCTTGGCGGCGGCGTGGGCGTGGTGGACCGGGCGCATGGCCTGTCCTGCGATGCGCTCGTGTCGGCCCGCGTCGTCACGGCCGACGGCCAGCAGCTCGATTGCAGCGCGATACAGCACGCCGACCTCTTCTGGGCCCTGCGCGGCGGCGGGGGCGGCCAAATGGGCATCGTCACCTCGCTCACCTTCCAGACCCATGCCGTGGAGGGCCTGACACAGTTCAGCGCCTCGTTTCCCCTGGCCGACCTGCCCGCGGTGCTGGCCGCCTGGCAGGCCTGGCCCACAACGCTGCCCGACCGCATCTGGTCGCAGCTCGTGCTCTCGGGCCTGGGCGTCTACCTCTGGGGCATAGGCATTGGCGACGAGGCCTCCGTGCAACCGTACTGGGACGACCTGCTCGCGCGCATCGGCAGCACGCCCGACGCCACCGACCTGCAGGCGCGTACCTACCGCGACGTGATGCTGGGCACCTGCGCCTCGCTGACCGTGGCCCAGTGCCACCTGCCCAGCCAGGACAGCGAGGGCCGGCTCCGCCGCGCGGCCATGGCGGCCAGCTCGGACTTCTTCGATGCGCCGCTCGACGCTGCCGGCATCGACGCGTTGGCCCAGGCGGTGCAGCAGCGCCGCGACAGCGGCCGCAGCGGCGTGGTGCTGCTCAAC
>NZ_JBFUGE010000728.1:0-2732 GCF_056403075.1 Ideonella sp. P3_A4
GAAATATACTTATCGGGGAATGAGTATTTCGCTAACGTCATCGGCAGTTMCCATGATCCACATGTCGCGAGCAAATCATGGATTGCGTTATGGCGGGACCAATTCGGTAACGCTCCGGTTTGTTCGTCTTGGCAATTCGGTGGATTTCCATGCGACCAAAGGGGGGCAGTAGGCGGACACGTGATCTTAGGAACAACAGCAAATTATGTGAACGCCGGGGCCAACATGACGGTCTTCATCATTCCAATTTGCCACACACACAATATGAACGACAACGTATACATGTCGCCATTGACAACAAGGGTTGGCGTGCTGTTGAATAACTACAATAATTGATATGCCGTCCTCGTCTGGCAGGCTCTCTTGAAATACCGTTTGCGTTGTTTACTTCGAGCACCCGAATCGGGGCCGCGCTGCTGTCACTGGATGCGCCGGCCCGACCCGCTGCCGCGCGATCTGCGCGGCGCGGCAAGGCGCCAGGTCTCGACGCTGGAGGCCACCGTGCAGGTGCTGGCGATGCTGGATGGCCCGACCTTCGACGCGCCGCGCCCCTGCTCGCGACGCCTTCGGCCGTTCGTGGCGKCCCGACAGCGGCCTCAGGCGTCATCGGGCCAGACGCGGCCTGCCGCGGCTCTTCTCTATCCGCTCCCCACAGAGGTAGTCTGTAGCCAACTGGTGGCAGTTCTGCGGTGATCGGTCATCGAGCCCGCGGCATCTCCGAAGTGCAGATCTTCGTGATGCGCGTTAAGGCCCGTTCGACGCGACGACCGACCAGGATTCTGCCTGTCGCCAGCGGCGGCTGATGGCCGACTGGCGCCGCCCAGAAGTCCTTTCTGAGCGGGTAGCAGCGGTGGAGTGCAGTCGGCTGCAAGGCTGAGAGCGGACCGTCGTGCAAAGTTGCCCGCGGCATTCACAACTCCTTCATGTTGCAGATAGAGCCTGCAGCGCAGAGTGGGCGTAGCCCCCCGCTTCCGTCAGCTTCTCGATGGCCGTGTTGATGGGATCGTGGTCGCTCGCTTGAATTTGGGCGATCTGCTCACTTCGTTGATCCTGCATGAGCCGTCGAGCAAAGTCGGGCATGAACGGCGAGTTCGCGTATCCGTCGAGTTGCTCCACCGTGAAGCGGGCCCCTCGTAGCTCTGCTCGACCAAGGTGAGGCCTCAACCGCCGAATCAACAGATCGCAGAAGTCGGCCGCGAACTGAAGGCACATGGTCGGGACGTCTTCTTGAGGCGGAAGGATCTCGATCTTGTTGCTCTTGTTATCGTAACGTTCAATCTTCAGGAGTACCCGGAAGCACCCCTCGATCCAAGCGTTAACAACAGGATGACCATCGTGCGTCGACGCGTTTCTGGCCTCGTAGAAAAATTGTCCATGTCGCAAAGCTGCGATCTGCGTCCAAGTCATGTTCTCGCCGGTCGCTGTCGTGAACGAGTCCTTCAGGGTTTGCGTCGCATTGGTGAAGGCGGAGAAGCCAAAGACCACAGCCCGAGTCGCGGGGGACGGTTCCTCCTGATGTTTACCAGCGTGGAATTGTCGAAGCGACTCAGCAGCTCCGTCCACGATATGCGCCAGGAAGTACTGGAGTTCGGAAGTCTTGTCAGTCAGGTGGTTTGCGACCCAGCGGCGGTGTTGATTCTGCATTCTTCTTCTCCCGACAAACGAGGGCTCGATGGTAGCGAAGCAGCCGTTTGCCGACGACTGCTTGTGGCCGGAAGCAGCCTCCGCCCCCTGCGCATTTGCCGATCCAGCCGAGGTCGGCAGAGGCCTTTGTCGAAATCGACTGCGGTCGATCGTCGTAGGGAATGGAGGCCTCTTCCTCCGTCACCCACCCTACCCCATGCACCTCAACGACCCCGTCTCCGCCGCCCTGGCCGCCTACCGTGCGGCCGTCCTTGCCAAAGATGTCGACGCCTTCTGCGCGCTCTACGACGCCGACATCCACGTCTTCGACATGTGGGGCCAGTGGGTCCACCAGGGCCTGGCCGTCTGGCGGGCGACGGCCGAGGGCTGGTTCGGCTCGCTCGGCGACGAGCGGGTGGTGGTCGAGTTCAGCGAGGTACAGGGCGAGACGGTGGGCGATCTGGCGTTCGGCCACGCGTTCGTCCGCTTCTCGGCCCAGACCGCCGATGGCACGACGTTGCGCTCGATGAGCAACCGCCTGACGCTGGTGATGCGGCAGCGCGCGGGCAGCTGGAAGGTCGTGCACCAGCACACCTCTTCGCCGATCGACCCCACCAGCGGCAAACCGATGTTCCAGCGCTGAAAAAGCGGCCGGGCGGCAATCAGCGCACAATGCGCGCCCTTCCCTCTCTCCACGCTGCCCCATGCTGCACGACCCCACCCGCCACGAGCCCCTGAACGCCAGCCCCTGGGACGGGGCAGCGGCACGCGCCGAGATCGAGCGCATCGTCGCCACCACGGTGGCCCGCTTCGAAGCCGGCGGCTGGTGGCCGATCCACCCTAAGGACGTCGACGGCGACGACCCGAACGAGCCGCCCACTTCGCTGTACTTCGGCGCCATCGGCACGGCGTGGGCCGTGCAGTACCTGCAGGCCGTGGGCGCCGCACCTGGCCAGACTCGCTTCGACGCGCGCTTTGGCGAACTGCTCGAACGCAACCGCAAGTGGCTCGGCGCCATTTCAGCCGCCGACTCGACTGCGGCCTTCCTGATGGGCGACACGCCGGTGCTGATGATGGCGCAAGAGCAGTCGCCCGACGAAGAGCGCGCG
>NZ_JBFUGE010000729.1:0-2725 GCF_056403075.1 Ideonella sp. P3_A4
CCGCAACCGCGCCAGCGCGTCGGCGTTCGATTGGAACAAAGGCGTCAAGCCATGGCTGGCCCAGCGGTACCAGCGCACGTGGCGCCGGCGGGTGGCCTCGAACTGGGGCAGCCGGTCCAGTGCCAGGGTCGGCCCCAGGCTGTCGGCCAGCAGCATCGCGTCCAGCAGCGCCATGTTGACGCCCTGGCCCAGCTGCGGGCTCATGCCGTGGGCGGCGTCGCCGATCCACACCGCCCGGCCGTGGTGCCAGCGCGGCAGATTCACCGCGCGGTAGGTGGCGTGGGCCAGCGGGCTGGGCGGATGCGCCCGCAGCTGGGCGGCGGCTTCGGGCCACAACGGGGCCAGCGCCTGCGCAACTGCGTGTGAATCTGCACCGGTCGGGGGCGGCTGGTCGGCCGGCATGCTCCAGTACAGGCACAGCTTGTCGGGCTGATCGGCACGGTGCCGGCCCACCGGCAGCAGCCCCGCCATCTGGCGCGCCAGGCGGTAGCGCTGGTTCAGCTCGTTCCGTTGCGACCAACCTTCGGCCGGCACCAGGCACCACCAGGCGCCCCAGCGGTAGGGCCGGGCACAGGCGACGCCGAACTGCTGCTCGCGCAGCGCCGAGCGTGAGCCGTCGGCCACGACGACCAGGTCGAACGGACCCCAGCGCTGGCCGCCGTGACCGTGCAGTTCACCGGTCTGGCTGTCGAGCCGGGTGATGGTGCAGCCGGGGCGCAGCGTCAGCCGGGCAGGCTGGTGGCGCTGCAGCAGCTCGAACAAGGCGCCACGCTGCATGCCCAGACCTTGCAGGTGAGGCGCACTGTGGTCGTAGCGCATGTCCATCACCAGCCGGCCACGCTGGTTGTGGCCGCGCAGGCATTCGACGCGTGCACCCAGCGCCTGCGCTTCGGCCAACAGGCCCCAGCGCGCGAGCACCGCCTGCCCCGTCGGTTGCAGCAGGAAGCCGGCGCCGGCCGGGCCCGGTTCGTCGGCCTGCTCGAAGATCGTGATCTCGGCGTCGGGCGCTTGGCGGCTCAGCGCGATCGCGGCCGCCTGGCCCGCCGCGCCCAGGCCGACGATCGCGATGCGTCGCGAGGCGGCCGTCACGCGAGGATGAAGCGGCGCAACGCGGCGAACGCGGCCTCGGGCTCGTCGCGCCAGGCGCCGTGGCCGCTGTCGGGGTAGACCTGCAGTTCGGCCAGGCCGGCGGGCAGCGCGGCAGCAATGTCGGCACTGTCGGCTGGCGGGCAGACCGGGTCATGCGCGCCGGCCATCACCAGCACGGGGCATTGCGCGGCGGCCAGGCCGGGCGCGAGGTTCATGCCGTGCATCTCGTGGACGATGAAGTGGCGCAGGATGTCCAGGCGGTAACGCGCCCGTTGCCGGCCGTCGGCGCTGGCGGGTGGCCGGGTGTTGTACAGCGGGTGCAGCTCGCGCAGGTACTGCTCGGTGTTGGCCTCGGTTGGCGTGCACCAGAACGTTTCGGCCAGTTGCCGTGCCGCGGCGCCACCGAGGCGCTCGAACACCGGCAGCTTGCGCTCCAGGTTGAACGCCGGCGAGGTCGACGACAGGATCACCTTGGCCGGGTGGCCCGGGTGGCGCGCCAGGTAGCGCTGCGCGACGAAGCCGCCGAACGACTGGCCCAACACGATAGGTTTCTCGATGCCCAATGCGTCGCACAGCCGCACCACGTCGTCGGCCCAGTTGTCCAGCGTCCATTCGCTGGCCGGGCGTGCGTCGCTGCGGCCATGGCCACGGTGGTCGTAGGTGACGATCTGCGCGATGTCGGTCAACTGCGAAAAGGCCGGCTTGAAACCGGTGTGGTCGAAGCCGGGGCCGCCGTGCAGCAGCACCAGCGTGAGCTTCTCACGCATGGCCGGGCCGTCGGGCACCAGGCCGAAGCCGTCGACGTCGACAAACAGGCGCACGCCGGGGGCGATCTCGATGCGCATGGGTTCTCCGAAAAGAAGGTGGGCTCAGCGGCGCTTGGCCGGCGCTGCACGAGGCGGCGGCAACGCCGCGCCAGCCAGCAGCATATCCACCAGCCGCTGGGCGGCCTGGTCGACCGTCAACGGCAGGCGGCCTTCCAGCAGGCCGTCGGCGTGCAGCGAGGCGAGGCCGTGGCAGATCGACCAGCCCGCCAGCGCCACCACTTCAGGCGGGCCGGGCTGGACGAGGCCCGCGGCCTGCGCGTCACATACCGCTTGCACCAATACGCCATACGCCCGCTGGCCGGAGGCCATCAGATCGGGATGCGCCTGCTTGTCGCATTCGGGCCCGAACATCAGCCGGTAGACCGACGGGTTGGCGACAGCGAACTCGACATAGGCCAGGCCTACCGCGCGCAAGGCAGCCAGCGCATCGGGCGCCTTGCGCCGCGCGCGGTCGGTGTGCTCGGCCAGGCCGTCGAAACCCTCGGCCAGCACGGCAGCCAGCAAGGCTTCGCGGTCGGCGAAGTGGCGGTAGGGCGCCGCGACGCTGACGCCGGCCTGGCGCGCCGCCTCACGCAGGGTCAGGGCGCCGGGCCCCCCTTGCTGGATCAAGGTGGTGGCCGAGCGCACCAGCGCGCGCGCCAGGTCGCCGTGGTGGTAGGCCGGCTTGGCAGGGATCTTCGTCTTCGGGGCCGATGCCTTCGCCGCCGTCTTTCGAGCGGGCGTGGTCGGCCGGGTTGGCTTCGCGGCCTTGACGATCGGAGGCGGTTGTCGGCTGCTCATGTTGACAACCATAACATTCGGTCGTATGT
>NZ_JBFUGE010000730.1:0-2723 GCF_056403075.1 Ideonella sp. P3_A4
ATCGTGAAGCTGCGCGGCACACCTTCAGAGAGGTTGCGGCCCTTGACCTCCATCTCCTTGACTTCGGAGCCGGGGAAGGCCGAGCCGATGCTCTTCTTGATGCTTTCGGCGGTCGGCTCGCCGATCAGCATGCCGTAGTTGCGGCGGATGTAGTTGATGATCGCTTCGTCGAACTTGTCGCCGCCGACGCGGACCGAGCCCTTGTAGACCATGCCGCCGAGCGAAATCACGCCGACTTCGGTCGTGCCGCCGCCGATGTCGACCACCATCGAGCCCGAGGCTTCGCTGACCGGCAGCCCGGCGCCGATCGCGGCGGCCATCGGTTCTTCGATCAGATACACCTCGGAGGCGCCCGCGCCGAGCGCCGATTCGCGGATCGCGCGCCGCTCGACCTGGGTCGAGCCGCAGGGCACGCAGATGATGATCCGGGGGCTCGGCTTCAGCAGCGAAGCCGGGTGGACCATCTTGATGAACTGCTTGAGCATCTGCTCGGTGACGGTGAAGTCGGCGATCACGCCGTCCTTCATCGGGCGGATCGCCTCGATGTTGCCGGGCACCTTGCCCAGCATGGCCTTGGCTTCCTTGCCGACGGCCTGGATGGTTTTCTTGCCGCTCGGGCCGCCCTCATGGCGGATCGAGACGACCGAGGGCTCGTCGAGCACGATGCCTTTGCCCCGCACGTAGATCAGGGTATTAGCAGTGCCCAGGTCGATGGCGAGGTCGGTCGAGAAGTAACGACGCAGTGGAGCGAACATTGGCGGTCAGATAAGGGGGGCTGACAGTGCCGGGGCGAACGCACCACGGACGCCGCAAGGGCGCACGATCGGGTTCAGAGCCTCGGACTGCATGGATGGGGCGCGGCGTTTGAGCGCGGAAGGCTGGTGCGGTGCGGTGGAATGGCGCAGGTTAAGGCCGGGACACCGCAAGCTGACGATTCCAAACGTGACCCACGACACCGCGTGTTTCGCGCTGCCCTGCCGGCGTCGTCATCGACCTGTCGTCAGGGCCGCACCAGAGTGAACCGGCGGCTTGTGGATTAACCGGAGATAATACCGCAAGCCCCCAGGGCCACCGAGGTAAGCCGCCCCTATTTTTGCGGGTCGCCAGCGCCTCGAAAGGCCCGCTGCGTGCAGCCCGCCGCGGCGTCCAAGTAGAACCAGGTCACTCCATGCCACTCGATCAAGACGACGTGCGCCGCATCGCCAATTTGGCGCGGCTGGAACTCTCGCCCACCGAGGCCGACGCGATGCTGGGCCAGCTCAATGGCTTCTTCGGCATCGTCGAGCAGATGAAAACGGTCGATACGCGCGGTATCGAACCGTTGTACACGCCGCTGTCGGCGGTGCAGGCGGTCGAGCTGCGTTTGCGCGACGACCGCGTCACCGAATCGAACGACCGCGAGGCCAACCAGGCCAGCGCACCGGCGCTGGAAAACGGCCTGTTCCTCGTGCCGAAGGTGATCGAATGAGCGCGGCATCGAACACCGATCTGCATGACCTGGGCGTCGCCGCGCTGTCGCGGGCCCTGGCAGACAAGCAGGCCTCCAGCGCCGAGCTAGTCGACCATCTACTGGGCCGCATTGCGGACCAGCGCGCGCTTGGCGCCTTCCTCCATGTGGATGCCGATGGCGCCCGCGCCGGCGCCAAAGCGGCTGACGCAGCGCGTGCCGCAGGCCAAGCCGGCGCACTGACCGGTGTGCCGATCGCCCACAAGGACATCTTCGTCACCAAAGGCCAGCCCTCGACCGCCGGCTCGAAGATGCTCGAAGGCTACGCCAGTCCATTTGACGCGACCGTGGTGGCGCGTCTGGCTGCCGCGGGCGTCGTGAGCCTGGGCAAGCTGAACTGCGACGAGTTCGCGATGGGCTCGGCCAACGAGAACTCCGCCTATGGCCCGGTGAAGAACCCGTGGGACGCGACCCGCGTGCCGGGCGGCTCGTCCGGCGGTTCGGCCGCCGCGGTCGCTGCGCGCCTGGTGCCAGCGGCGACCGGCACCGACACGGGCGGATCGATCCGCCAGCCGGCCAGCTTCACTGGCATCACCGGCATCAAACCGACCTACGGCGTGTGCTCGCGCTACGGCATGGTCGCTTTTGCGTCGAGCCTGGACCAGGCCGGCCCGATGGCCCGCTCGGCCGAAGACTGTGCGCTGCTGCTGTCGACGATGAGCGGCTTCGATGAGCGCGATGCGACCAGCCTGCAGCGTCCGCCGCAGGACTTCCATGCCCAGATGCTGCAGCCCCGCGCCGGCGCTTCGGCTACAAAGCCGCTGCAGGGCTTGCGAATCGGCCTACCGAAAGAGTTCTTCCCCGCTGCGCTGGCCGCCGACGTGAACGGCGCGTTGCGCGCCGCGCTGGCAGAGTACGAGAAGCTCGGCGCGACGCTGGTCGACGTCAGCCTGCCACGCACCGAGCTGTCGATCCCGGTGTACTACATCATCGCACCGGCCGAGGCCAGCTCGAACCTGTCGCGTTTCGACGGYGTGCGTTATGGCCACCGCGCCGCCAAGCACGGCGACCTGATGGACATGTACAAGAAGTCGCGCTCGGAGGCCTTCGGCGCCGAGGTCAAGCGCCGGATCATGATCGGCACCTACGTGCTTTCGCACGGCTACTACGACGCCTACTACCTGCAGGCGCAGAAGCTGCGCCGCATGATCGCCGACGATTTCCAGGCGTGCTTCCAGCAATGCGACCTGATCGCCGGCCCGGTGGCGCCGACGGT
>NZ_JBFUGE010000731.1:0-2712 GCF_056403075.1 Ideonella sp. P3_A4
GCCCAGGGCAACTGGTTCATCGTCAGCAGGCCCACCAGGCTCCAGCCCAGCTCGCCGGCGGGCCGGCGACTGACCGGCCGCGTGGGGCCACGCAACGCGTCCACGCGCAGCACCGGGCCCGGCGCGTCCAGCCGCCAGGCGGGGGCCGCGCCGGCCTGGCCGTTGTGCGGCAACAGCGTGGGCAGGTCGCGGTTGGTGACCCAGGCCGAGATCGACAGCTGGCGAATGTCTTCGCGGTATGGGGCGTGCTGCGGGTCGACCAGCGATAGGAACACCTCGTCGCCGATGTAGGACGAACGCGGCCCGTGCTCTTTTTGCCGTGGCGACAGCAAGCGTGGCTCGCGGCGTGCAGTGAAGTAACCCGGCACCTCGCGCGGCGCCTCGTGGTAGGTTGCATACAGCGGCCAGAAGGTCTGCTGGCCGAGCTGGCCGCTGCCGAAGCCGACGACCGACTGCAGGCTGTGCACCTCGTAGTCCATCGGCCGGGTGCGGTCGGGTACGACGTGATACTCCCAGCTGCCGAGGCTGAGCTGGATGCGGTCCAACCGCTTGGGGAAAAGGTTGATCGCCGGCGTGCAGTGCAGCGACAGGCTGTCGGCGTCCACCAGCGGTTCGAGCGTCGCGTCGCCGCGGTTGAACAGCAGCACCAGCTCGGCCTCACTGCCGTTCACACGTGCGAGCCGCTGGGCCAAGCTGTTGATCTCGAAGAACAAGAAGCGCTGCGGCATCGCTGCGGCTTCCTGCAGCAGCCGGCAACCCGAGAAGCTGCGGTGCGCCTCCGGCAGCAGCGCCTGGTCGGCGGCATAACCCATCGGCTGCACGCTCTCGGCGCCCCGCCACTGCGCCAGCGCCTGGCTCGGCTCGGTGCCGACCCAGCTGCCCAGCGTGGCACCGAGCACCAGTTCGTGCAGCCTGAAAGCCACGTCGTCCGGTGCGCTGATGTAGAGGGCCAGCTTGTCCAGCTTGAGCTGGTCGAAGCTGATGCCGCCGCCCGCACGCAAGCGCAGCCGCAAGCCGCCTTTGGCGCCCAGCGCGGGCGGCAGGTGCTTCAACGGCAGGTCGGGTGCATGGGTGAAGTACTGCGCACTGACCAGCTCGATCGGCCACAGCGTCACCGCATGCGCGGTGCGGAACTCGCAGCGCGTGTCCTGCCCGCGTGGCAGCTCGGACTGCAGCGTGCTGCCGCGCGGCACCGGATAGCCCTTGATCAGGTTCGGGTCGGTCGTGTCGACGCCGAAGCGCGCCACCATCATCGACGGCACCGGCGCCAGAAAGTTCGGGTAGATCGATTCGAGCAGGTGGGCGATCAGGCGTGGCTGCTCGGCATCGAGCTTCAGCTGCACGCGGGCGGCGAGAAAGGCAAAGCCCTCCAGCAGCCGCTCGACATACGGGTCGGCGACCTCGGCGCCTTCCATGCCCAGTCGCGACGCGATCTTCGGAAACTCGCGCGCGAACTCGGCGCCCACCTCTTGCAGGTGGTTCAGCTCGTCGGTGTAGAGGCGAAGGAGGCGGGGATCCATCGACGGCACCGTCCTGCTACAGGACCATGGCGGAGGGCTGCTGGTCGAGCCACGGCTTCGCTTTGCCTTCGTAGGTCCAGGCTCTGCCGTCCCAGTACTTGAGATCCAGCGTCGCAAGGTTGAAGCCAAGGTTTCTCATTTGAACGAGGAACTCGGCCAGCTTGTCCGCGCCCGGTGCGTAATGGCCGCTGGCGTTCGTCACCTGGCGGATCCGCCAGTTGCTGTCGACGTAGAGCGTGCCGGCCATCTTCACCGGCTTGCCCCCGAAGAACGACGAGTGCTGGAACCTGCCGCGCTTCTTGAAGCCGACGTACATGTAGTTCTGCTTGTCCGTCACGAAGATCAGCGCGTTGTGGCGGCCGTCCTCGATCGCGCGGCGCCAATCCTCGGGGAACCTCCCCGGCACCACGATTGCCTGGCCGTTGAAGCTGATGCGATGCGCCGACACGAGGTCTTGCGACGGAACCTGGATCACGCCCCCGCCCGGCGGCCGGGGCTGCTCGTCCAGCCAGTCCAGGAACAGCTGCTTGCGGTCCCCGGCCTGCCAAATATCGAACAAAAGCCGGGCATCTGGCCCGTATCGGTGCAGCGGATCGAGCAGTTCGAGGTAGTACGGCGCCTTCAGCGGCAGGCAGTTGTCGAACGATCCCTCGACGATCTTCGCGGCCTTCTCCACCATGCGACGCCAGTTCGCCTGCGCCTGGAGGTGCGCATTGATCGGCGGCCTGGGGTCCCAGGTGTCATAGGGTCCCCAGAGGTTGCCATGTCCCAAGGCACACACGAGTCGCGTTGCTGCGGTGTTGTCAACGTACCAGCCACCTCGCTCATGGCCGGCCTCTCGGCATGGGATGCACATCCAGAATTTCATCTCGTTTCAACCTGATGTGTGGTTAAGCCTTGCGGCCGGGGGCGAACGATTCGGTCACCTGAACCTACCCCGCCTCCAGATCCAGCTGCGTGCGAAGCAGAATCTCCAGCGGCACCGGCTGCGACCACAGATGGCTGCGGATCTCGAATTCGATGACGTTGTGCGTGTCGAGCACACCGTTCGCTTCGATCGCGTGCACCTCGAGCGTGTCGATGCGGATACGCATCTCGTAGCGAATCAGCGCCCGATGGACGGCGACGGCATCTGGCGCACTGCACGGCTACATCCCGATGACAATCACGCCTCGGCCGAACGATGCGAAGG
>NZ_JBFUGE010000732.1:0-2698 GCF_056403075.1 Ideonella sp. P3_A4
CAGCGCCGCTGGCTCGGGCATCAGTTGGTAGCCGGGCAAAGCGGCCAGCTTGTCCAGCGTGCCGCCGGTGTGGCCCAGGCCGCGGCCCGAGATCATCGGCACGAAGCCGCCGCAAGCCGCGACGATCGGCGCCAGCATCAGGCTGACCTTGTCGCCGACGCCGCCGGTCGAGTGCTTGTCGAGCACCGGGCCGGGCAGGTCCAGCTCGGCCCAGCGCAGGCGCTCGCCGCTGTCGGCCATCGCGCGGGTCAGCGCCACGGTTTCAGCTTCTTCCATGCCGCGCAGCAGCACGGCCATCGCCATCGCGGCGGCCTGGGCTTCAGTCCAACGGCGTGTGTCTTGTTCGGGCGCGGCGAGGCCGTCGACAAAGGCTTGCACCTCGGCGGCGGACAGCGCATGCCCGTCGCGCTTGGTGCGAATGACTTCCTGCGGCAGCAAAACGGTCATGTGGACTGGCCTCAGTAACCGCCACCGGCGGGCGCGGACGCGCTGCCGCTCAGCACGGCTTCGATGTCGTCGAGCAAGCCGCTGGCACCGATGCGAAAACGCGCCGGCACGCCGGCTTCGCTGCCCAGGTGCTCGGTCACCAGGCCAAGGTACAGCGCCGCGTCGGCCACGCTGCGCACCCCGCCCGAGGCCTTGAAGCCGACAGTGGCTGAACGCGCGTCGGCCGCGATGGCCTCCAGCATCGCGCGGGCTGCTTCCGGCGTGGCGCCGACAGGCACCTTGCCGGTGCTGGTCTTCAGGAAATCGGCGCCCTCGCCCAGCGCGATGCGGCTGGCTTCGGTGATGCGCGCCGGCGTTTCCAGCATGCCGGTTTCGAGGATCACCTTCAGCCGCAGCCCATCGCTGGCGCGGCGCGATGCCGCCAGCACCCGCGCCACAGCGCCGGTGTCGCCGTCGAGCAGCGCCTGCCACGGCAGCACCACGTCGACCTCTTGCGCGCCGGCTTGCACGATCTCGCCCACATCGCGCTGCGCGCGTTCGGGCTTCGCATCGCCCTGCGGAAAGTTGGCCACCGCGGCGACAGCAATCGAGGCCGGCAGCCGGCGCCGAGCCAGCCCCGCCAGGCGCGGCCAGACACAGACCGCGGCCACCGGGCCGAAGCGGCCGTGGGCTCGCACGCACAAGCGCTCGATGTCGGCCTCGGTGTCGTCGTCGTTCAGGCGTGTCAGGTCCAAGCAGGCCAAAGCCTGCCGGGCCACGCGCTCCAGTTCAGCATTCATCGTGTTCATTCATTGCAACTCAGGCTTGCAGGGCCAACCCGCCAGCACGGCGCGACGCAAATGGCCTTGCACGACCCGGCGGTGGAACGGCGCAATCAGCCTCAGGTAGCTTCGGCCCAGCAGGTTGTGGCATTGCACGACGGTGGACACCACCAGCCGCCTAGCACCGCCGCCCGCCGCGCCGGGGGCCACCAGCACCGAGACGCGAAAGTCCAGGTGCTTGTCGTCTTCTCCCAGGATGATTTCGTGCGACCGGGTCTCGTAGATGCGGAACAGGCCGACGCGCGGCACCGTCGCTGCGGCCGGTGACGTCAAGTGCTTCGCCGTCTTCAGGCCGAAACCGGCAACCATCGCATCGCGCAGCGACATCAACGGGGGGACCCAAGCCGGCTGCTGGGCGAACAGGAAACGGGCCAGCGATTCGGGGTCACCGGTCGCGTTGTCGGGCAGCGCCACCGCGAAGGCATCTGCCAGATCGGTTGTCTTGTAGAAACCGGTGACAGGCGACTCGGACGCAGAGGGCAGCGCGACCGGGCTGACCGAAGCGGAAGGGGTGGGCATGGGCATGCGGATCGGGGTGGCGATCAATCGTGCAGTGCAGCAAGGATCGCACAGAGCAACTCCACCGCTTGCCCGCCGGCCTGCTCGGCCACGCTGAGGGTCTGGTGATGGCTCAGCGCCACGTCTGCCAGGCCACAGCCCAGGTTGGTGATCAGCGACAGCGCCAGCACCTTCAGGCCGGCGTGGCGCGCGAGGATGGTCTCGGGCACCGTGCTCATGCCGACCGCATCGGCGCCCAAGCGCTGCAGCATGCGGATCTCCGCCGGCGTCTCGAACTGCGGGCCCAGCATCCAGGCGTAGACGCCTTCGCGCAGTGGGCGGCCGAGGGTCTGCGCAGCCGACTGCGCACGAGCACGCAGCGCGGCGTCGTAGGCCTCGGCCAGGTCGACGAAACGCTCGTTGCCGACCTCGCCGATCAGCGGCGAGCGCTGCACCAGGTTCAAGTGGTCGGCGATCAGCATCACGTCTCCCGGCGGCAGCGCCGGGTCCAGGCTGCCGGCAGCGTTGGTCTGCACCAGCGTGCGCACGCCGGCCGCAGCCAAGGTGCGGATCGGGCCCTTCATCGCCGCCGCGTCGCCAGACTCGTAGGCATGCTTGCGGCCGCACAGCACCATCACCGGCGCCGAGCCGATGCGGCCGATCAGCAAACGGCCGGCATGGCCGCCGACGCCGATCGGCGGGAACGCCGGCAGGTCGCCGTACGGCACGTCGACGGCGTCTTGCACGCGGTCGGCCAGGCCACCCCAGCCGGAGCCGAGCACGACGGCGGTTGTCGGCAAGGCCATTGCACCGGCACGCTCACGCAACAGCGTGGCCGAGCGCTGCACGTCGGTTTCGAATTCAAGATGCATCGCGGCCGTCCTTCTTCATCAAATGGGTGGGCCCGAAACTCGCGGGCAACAGGTCGGCCA
>NZ_JBFUGE010000733.1:0-2696 GCF_056403075.1 Ideonella sp. P3_A4
AACCGGAGACGTCCGCCCTCAAACAGGCTGAGGTTTCCAGGGCTGCTGTACCAGCGCCGGCAGCGTGGCCGCGGCCGCTGGCCAAGTTCTCGGATGCCTTGAACAGCGCGACGGACTGGCCGCCAGGCTGGCAACTGCAGGGGCCGGCCGAAGTGGCCGCGCCGCGGCGGGCCTGGTGGCAGGCGATGCTGGCCGGGACGGGTGGGCGTTGGCAGACTTGGAATCAGGCGTTGCCGGTATCGGTCGAGTCCGTGCCGACCTGGCGCCTGCACGGGCCGGATGGCGCCGGCTTTTCGATCACGCTGGCCGATGGTCACGCCTGGCTGCAGGCTGGTGGGGCGGTCTGGCGGGCACCTTGGACGGTGGCGCCGCCGCGTTGACGCGTCAGGCGGGCGGCGTCGCCAGCTTGCGCTGCAGGGCCCGCATCAGCACCCCCAGCACCGGCAGCTTGGCGTACAGCTCTTCGGCGGCGTCCCAGTAGTCGCGGTGCAGCGCGATGCGGCCGCCGGCGTCGAAGTGCAAATGACTCGCGCCGTGGATCGTCATCAGTTTGCCGCGCAGCGCGAAGTCCATGTCCCACACCAGCGCGCAGTCGGTGGCGCCGCCGATGACCTGGGTGATGTGAAAGCGCGGCGCCTGCAGCGCATCGAACATGTGGGCGTAGACGCGGCGGATCATGTCGATGCCGACCACGTCGTTGAACGGGTCCTTGAAGCGGGCCTGTGCGGCATAGATGTCGCCCAGGCGATCGAGGTCGGCCGGCGCCATCGCCTCGAAAAAGGCGACCGTCCGGTCAATGTGAGGTTCGGGGTGACGGGGCTTGGGGGCGTTCGGCATCGTGGTGACAGGGTCCAAGGGGTCAAAGGCCGGTGGCACGGCGCACCAGCGCCTCATACAGGCCGGTCGGCAGCCAGCGCATCGCTTTCAACAGCCGCGTGAAGCGGCGCGGGAAGTGGATCTCGAAATCGCCGCGGGCCCAGCCGGCGAGCATTTCTTGTGCGGCCTGCTTGGGCTCGATCAGCGCCGGCATGTGGAAATCGTTGCCGGCGGTCAGCGGCGTGCGCACGAAGCCGGGGTTCACGAGCGACACGCCGACGCCAAGTGGCGCCAGATCCAGGTGCAGCGATTGGGCGAGGTGGATCAGCGCGGCCTTCGTCGGCCCGTACGCCAGCGCCTTCGGCAGCGCGCGGTAGCCGGCCACGCTGGCCACCAGGCTCAGGTGTGCCGGCTGGCGCGCCGCGGCCTGTGCGCGCAACCGCGGCAGCACTGCGGCGATCACGTGCAGGGCGCCGGTCACGTTGACCTGCTGGTGCTGCAGCATCGTGTCGAGGTCGAACTCGGTGGCGCGCAGCGGCTGGTAGATGCCGGCCGCGTAGAGCACGAGATCGAGCCGGCCGTGGCGAGCATGCAGCGAATCGGCCGCGCTCTGCACCAGTGCGCGGTCGGCCACGTCGAGCACCAACGCCTCGGCGCCCGGGTGCGCGCTGACGAACGTGGCGAGCGCGGCTTCGCTGCGTGCCGAGACGACGACCCGCGCGCCGCGCGCATGCAGTGCCTGCGCCACCGCCAGCCCGATGCCTGTCGACGCGCCCACCAGCCAGGCCACCCGGCCTTGCCAGTCGTCGATGCGCGGGTTCAAGGGCATCGGTGGCCTTCAAGGCTTCTGGAACGACAGCGTAACCTCGCCCAGGTCGATGCCGAACTTGCTCATGCGCGCCTTGTTCAGCATCACCTTGTCGTCGACCAGCCACATCCAGTCGTCGAAGGTTACGTTCCAGACCTTGCCGTTCACCGGCAGGGCCAGCGTGTAGTGCCAGTTCAGCGCGTTGCCGCGCGCCTGGCCCTCGGCGGCGCCGACCACGTCGTCGGCGCGGCCGGTGTAGCGGCCGTCGGTGCCGCGGGTCAGGTGCCAGACGCGGCGCTGGGTCTGGCCGTCGCTGTAGTGGAAGTCCTCCTCCAGCACACCCTCGTCGCCCTTCCAGCGCCCGACCAGGTCGACCGTGAAGCGGCGCACGACCTTGCCCGAACGGTCGGTGAACACGCCGTGCGCCTGCAGCGGGCCGTTGAAGTAGCTCGCCAGGTCGAGCGCCGGCGTTTCCTGGGCGTAGTCGGCCGGGGTCGGGCCGGCACAGCCCGCCAGGCCGGCGATCGCCAAGGCCGCAGTGGTCAGTCGTTGGTCAGTGCGTTTCATGCGTCAGGTTCCTGTTGTATCCATCCCCACCACAAGCAGGCCAGCGCCGCGGCCTTCAGCGCGAAAGGCAGTAGCGCGTATACGACCGCCAGCGCCGAGATGCCGGCTGGGTCATGCTGGCCGGGCTGGTAGCCCAGCCAGTGCAGCAGCGGCAGCGCCAGGCCGGCGGCCAGGGCGAGGTTCAGCTTGGTCGCGGCGCTCCACCAGCCGAAGGCCACGCCTTCGGCCCGMCCGCCGGCCTCGCGCAACAGCCCGGCCAGCAACGCCGCCGGGGCGCACAGATCGGCGCCGAGCGCCAGGCCGCTGCCGGCACAGACCAGCGCGAACCACAGGCCGTCACCGGCGCCCAGCGCGGCGGCGCCGACGAAGCTCGCGATTGCCAGAGCCATGCCCAGCGCCCAGGCCCGCGCCAGGCCAAGGCGGCTGATGATGCGTACCCACACCGGCAGCGAAGCCGCCGCGGCGCTGAAGTACAAGCCCAGCAGCCAGGGCTCGCCCTCGGGCC
>NZ_JBFUGE010000734.1:0-2696 GCF_056403075.1 Ideonella sp. P3_A4
GGGGAAACGATTGGCCAGCTGGTTGCCCAGAATCTCGACCTGCGAACTCTGCCCCAGCTTCTTCTCGATGCGAATGGCCAGCCACAAGGTCTGTGCATTCACCAGATCGTCGACCGCGTTGACGCGCCGCACGTAGAAGCGCGCGCGCTCGAACTCGCCGCGCCGCAACAGCACTTCGGACAGGTTCAGCGCGGTGGTGGGGTTGGCCGGGTCCAGCTCGTAGGCGCGCTGCAGCGAGCGCTCGGCCTCGGCCAGGTTGTTGTTGCGGGCGTAGCAAACGCCCAGCGCCAGGTTGGTGCGGATCAGGTCGCGGTAGTTCGGCACCGCCAGCGCCGCTGTGAACTGGGACTCGGCATCGGCAAAGCGACGCTGCTGGCACAGGAACCAGCCGAAGTTGTGCATCGTGTCCGCGTCTTGCGGGTTGATCTGCAGGGCGTGGCGGAAGCTGTCTTCCGCCAGCGCCGGCTCGCCCATGTTGGCGTAGATCAGCCCGCGCATGTTGTAGGCGTCCGCCATGTCAGGCTTGGCCTGCAGCGCCATCTTGACCTCATCGAGCGCCGTGTTCGATTGGCCGCGGCTGAAGTAGGCCGCCGCCAGCTCCATCCGCACGCGCGCGCGTCGGTCGGCATCGGACGTGTCCGAGTCGGTTTGAACATCCCCGGGCGCCAGCTTGGCGACACCCTTGTTGCCACCGGCCGGTGCCGCGCAACCCTGCAGCACACTCAGCACAGCCGACAGGCCGATGCTTGCCACCAGCCACCATGCGCGGGTGGGCCCGCAATGCTTGGACGTCAATGCAGTGTCTCCTTCGGCAGCGAGGGCCTGGTTGTCAACGGGTCTTCGGGGGGCTGTCGGGGCGAGCCACCACCACCCGCACCGGCAATCGCTTCATGCGCTGCGCCGCGCGGGTGCGGTCTTGTACCTCACCGGCAAGCTGGCCGCAGGCGGCATCGATGTCGTCGCCGCGGGTCTTGCGGATCGTCGTCACCACGCCGGCGTCCTGCAACACCTTGCCAAAAGCCTGCACGCGCGGCCGCGGCGAGCGCAGCAGGCCAGATTCGGGGAACGGGTTGAACGGGATCAGGTTGAACTTGCAGGGCACGCGCTCGTCGCCGCCGGCGCCGCGGCCGCTGACCAATGCCAGCAGCTCGCGCGCCTGGTCGTCGCTGTCGTTGACGCCGTCGAGCATGCAGTACTCGAAGGTGATGAAGTCGCGTGGAGCGGCTTCAAGGTAGCGGCGGCAAGCCGCCATCAGCTCGACCAGCGGGTACTTCTTGTTCAGCGGCACGAGGTCATCGCGCAGCGGGTCGGTCGGTGCGTGCAGCGACACGGCCAGCGCCACCGGACAGTCTTCGCGCAGCCGGTCCATCATCGGCACGACGCCCGAGGTGGAGACGGTGACGCGCCGGCGCGACAGGCCATAGCCGTGGTCGTCCAGCATCACCTTCAATGCCGGCACGAGGGCGCTGTAGTTTTGCAGCGGCTCACCCATGCCCATCATCACCACGTTGGTGATGGCGCGTTCGCCGGGTGCGAGCTTCAGGCGCTGGCGCAGGTGGTGCTCGGCATACCAGAGCTGGGCCAGGATCTCGCCCGTCGTCAGGTTGCGCGAAAAACCTTGGTGGCCGGTGGAGCAGAAGCGGCAGCCGACCGCGCAGCCCGCCTGCGACGAGATGCACAGCGTGCCGCGGTCGTCTTCGGGGATGAAGACGGTCTCGACCGCGTCGCCGCCGCCGACGTCGAACAGCCACTTGATCGTGCCGTCTGTCGAGGCTTGCTCAGTGGCGACCGGCAACAGCTTGACCTCGGCCGCGCCGGCGAGCTTGTCGCGCAGCGATTTGGCCAGGTCGGTCATGGCGCCGAAATCGGCAGCGCCCTTCTGGTGGATCCAGCGAAAGAGCTGGGTGGCGCGAAAACGCTTCTCGCCCAGGCCTTCGCAGTAGGCGGCCAAGCCGTCCAGGTCGAAGTCAAGTAAGTTGACTGGCGCCCCTAGACCGGCGGGTACGCCGGTCGATCCCCCGAGGGGATGCGGACCGGCTTGGGAGCGGCCCTGCGCTCGGTCCGAGTGACTCATGGTCGACCTTGGCCGCCCGCGCCTATCAGCGCGAGTGGATGTTCATGCCCGGGAAGAAGAACGCGATCTCGACCGCAGCGGTCTCGGCGGCGTCCGAGYCGTGCACGGCGTTGGCGTCGATCGAGTCGGCGAAGTCGGCGCGGATGGTGCCCTTGTCGGCCTTTTTCGGGTCGGTGGCGCCCATCAGGTCGCGGTTCTTCAGGATCGCGCCTTCGCCTTCCAGCGCCTGCACCATCACGGGACCGGAGATCATGAAGCTGACCAGGTCGTTGAAGAACGGGCGGGCCTTGTGCACGGCGTAGAAGGCTTCAGCATCGGCACGCGACAGATGCATCATGCGGGCGGCGATGACCTTCAGGCCGGCGCCTTCGAAACGGGCGTAGATCTGGCCGATCACGTTCTTCGCGACGGCGTCGGGCTTGATGATCGAGAGGGTGCGTTCGATGGCCATGACTTGTTCCTGAACTTTCTTGGGTTGAATCTTTGACCGGCCTTTTGGTTATTTCGGGCCGGTGGGTGCGTGAGCAAAGCCTCGAATTCTAGCCTTGCCCGTTGACGGATCTTGCTAGGTAAACAGGCTGTTGCGAGTCAACGGCGGCCACCTCGGCGCCCACCCTTGCCG
>NZ_JBFUGE010000735.1:0-2696 GCF_056403075.1 Ideonella sp. P3_A4
CCCTTCTTCTGCGTGCCCCTTCTTCTGCGTGCATGCCGGTGGCGGCAGCGTACTCGCCTACCAGGCACTGGCAGCGAACCTGGGCCCCGCCGACGCCAGGCAGCCGCCGCGCGCGTTCCTTGCGTTCCAGGCCGCCGGCATGGATGGCCGCGGCACGCCGCAGGACCGGTTCGAGGACATGGCCGCCCGCTATGTGGCGGAGATGCGCAAGGTCCAGCCGCGGGGGCCCTATTTGCTGGGGGGCTGGTGCACCGGCGGGCGCATCGCTCAAGTCATGGCACAGCAGCTGGAGGCCAACGGCGACAGCGTCGCCATGCTGGCGCTTTTCGACGCCACGGCCGTCGCGCAGGGGCTGCCCGATGGCGAAGCGCTGGACGACACGTCCCTGCTGGCGTCGATGTCGCCGCGGTTCGCCGCTGCCGCCGCGTCCGTTGCGCAGGTGCAGCCCGATGCACGGCTGGCGGCCCTGCTGGAACGCCTGCGCGCAGACGCGCTGGTCCCCCCCGAAGCCGGCCTGGTCCAGGTGCACGCCATGCTGCGTGTGTTCCGCGCCATCCTGCGCGCCGAGCGGGGTCATACCCCCGCGCCGACGCAGGCCGCTGCCACGCTGTTCCGCGCTGCACAGCAGCCGCCAGGGGCCCCGGCCGATCTGGGGTGGTCGCCTTGGCTGCGCGCCGGCTGCGACATCATCGACGTGCCGGGCGACCACCTGAGCATGATGGAGGACCCCGCCCACGCTGCCGTGCTGGCGCGTGCCGTTGAACGGGTGCTGGCACGTGCCGAGGCCTCGATGCCCGGAGCAGCGCGGTGAACGGTGCCGCTTGGTGGTTGCCACCGTCGCGCTCGTGGCGCGCCGGCGTCTCGCTGCGCCTCCTGGCCCTGCCGTACGCCGGCGGCGGCGCGACCGCCTTCAGGCCCTGGTTCCAGGCCCTGCCGGCGCAGGTCCAGGTGGCGGCGGTGCAATTGCCCGGGCGCGGGGCACGCTTCGTCGAAGCGCCGCTCGTCACCTGGCCCTCGCTGCTGGAGGCGCTTGTCGGAGCGGTGCTCGGCCTGCCCGACGATGGCGTGCCCTGCATGCTGTTCGGCCACAGCGCGGGCGCACTGGTCGCTTTCGAGCTGGCCAAGCGGCTGCTGGATCGAGGCCGAGCGCCGGCGGGGCTGCTGGTCTCGGGCTGCCGCGCACCGCATCTGCCGCCGCGCGCGCCGCCACTCTCGAAGGCCTCGGATGCCGAGCTCGCACGGGCGCTCGAGCGACTCGGTGGCACCCCGGCCGAGGCCCTGCGACAGCCCGAACTGCTGGCACTGCTGCTGCCCGTGCTGCGCGCCGATTGCACGCTCTTCGACACCCATGCGCCGGCCGCCCCAGTGCCTTTGGACCTGCCGATCACCGTGTTCCGCGGCCTGCGTGACCCGCTCGTCGACGACAACGAGGCGCGGGCCTGGGCCGCCCACACGCGATCGGGCTGCCGCGTTCACACCGTCGATGCAGGCCACTTCTATCTCGATGACGCAGCGTTCCTGCGGCTGCTGACTGCGTCACTCGTTCCACCTCGAGTGACTGCGGTTGCGACTTGACCCCAGTCTCCCACCCATCAAGGCCCGCCATGAACACTACCGCCCGCCACTTGGCCCCTGTTCTCCCAGCCCCGGCTTCCGGCAACGATCGGTTGCGGCGCGTCGGCCCGGCGTTGATCCTGCTGGCCATCGCCGGCTTCTCTGCCATCCCGTTTGCCACCGGATACCTGGGGCCGTTGTCGATCGCGCTGGCCGTCGTTCTGGCCTGCGCTGCCGCGCTGCGTCACGCGGTGGCCACGCAGATGGCGCTGATCGCCTTGGCGCTGGCGCTGCTGATGCAGGTGCCGGCGCTGCGGGTGGCGTCGCTGCCATTGATCCTGACGCTGGCCGCGTTCGCGCTCGCCGTGCTGCCGCTGGCGCCGCTGCGGCGCAGTTGCAGCTGGCTGCAGCGCGGGTTGCTGGACCGTCGCGCCGGCTGGCAGATCGCGGGCATCACCGTCATCTCCGGCGCTGCGCTGCTGGCCTGGCACGCACTGACGCATCCCGATGTCGGGCCGCTCAAGGCCATGTTCGGCGGCATGCCGACAGCGGCGTTGATAGCTGCCGGCGTGGTCTTCCCGCTCGTCAACGCCACCGTCGAGGAGGCAATCTTCCGCGGCGTGATGATGAACGCGCTCGGCCAGGTTTTCCGCTCGGTCTTGCTGGTCAACCTGGTCCAGGCTCTGTCGTTCGGCCTGTTGCACAAGGACGGCTTTCCCAGTGGCGCATGGGGCATCGCACTGGCGGCGCTCTACGCTGCACTTCTCGGCCTGCTGCGGCAGCGCACCCAGGGCTTGCTCGCACCCTGGATCGCCCACGTCCTGACCGACGCGACGATCTTCCTCATCGTTCTGAAACTGGCCTGAGAGCGGCGGCTAGCACCGGGCCATGGCCCAGACGCACTTCGCATCGGGCCAGTAGCCAGATGGTGCCATGGCCACCCGTGGACTACCTAACCTGGCGTCTGTGCCACCTGCACCCGTGGACTGGCATGTTGYAGGGAGGGTGAGCACGGGTCTGACGCGTCGAACCGTATCGCCCGCGTGCGCGTAAGCGGCCCGTATCGTGCCTCACAGGAGCGGACCCTGGGGCCGTTGTCGTAGCGCGGTCGAGCCGCTCAGTCGCTACGCCCGCTTCTGGCC
>NZ_JBFUGE010000736.1:0-2696 GCF_056403075.1 Ideonella sp. P3_A4
CCGCCAGGCCGACCTGAACCTGGACCCGCCGAGCCAGCGCCCGCGCCCGCAACCCTGGCGCGCAAGCCAAGGCGTGCTGGCCGTGGCCGGCTCGCTGGTCGGTGCCTGGGCGCTGGCTTACGGCTTGAACGCCTGGGCCAACTACCGCCAACAACAGGCCGACGCGCTGGCGCAAGCCCTGCCGCAGCAGCGCGCCCAACTCGAAGCCCGCGACCCCGGTGGTGCCGACGCGATCCAGCGCCTGGCCGCCGAACGCAGCCGCCTGCAGAACCTCGAAGCCGACCAGCGCCGCCTGCGTGCGCAGATCGACGAACACATGAAGCGTGGCTCAAGTGGCTACACGCCCTACTTCATGGCGCTGTCGCGCCAGAGCCAGCCGTCCGTCTGGATCACTGGCTTCAGCGTAGCCCCCAACGGCGGCGCGATCGAACTGCAAGGCCGCATGACCGACGCCGCCGCCCTGYCCACCTACCTGCAGCGCCTGAACCAGGAAGGCAGCTTCAAGGGCCGCCAGTTCGCCCGCCTGCAGATGGCGCAAGGCGAAGGCCTGACCGAGTTCACGCTCGCCGGCATCGGCGCCGACGCCACCGCGGGAGCGAAATGATGGACTGGCAAGACCGCCTCTTCGACCTGCGCCAGCGCGTGCTGGCCCAAGCCCGCCGTTTCGACGCCCGCCCCCAGCGCGAGCGCGTGATGATGATGCTGGCCGTCGCCGCCGTGCTGCTGCTGGCGGGTGACCGCTTCTGGCTGACGCCGGCGTTCCGCCACTTCAGCGCCGCTTCGTCTGCGCTGGCCGTGGCCCGCGTCGACCAACAGAACCTGAGCGAAGAATCCGAGCGCCGCCGCGTGCAGGGCGATGCCCAGCGCCGCGAGCTGGACGCCGACATCGCCCAATGGCGCCAGCGCACCTCGCAAGGCGCGCAGGGCCTGGCCGACACGCAAGCCGGACTCATCGGCCCGGACCGCATGGTCGCGCTGCTCGAGCAAATGCTGCCCAAGCACGGCGGGATCAAGATCGTCGGCCTGAAGACGTTGTCGCCGCAAGACGCGCGCCTGCCCTTGCCTGCCCCGACGGCTGCGCCCGCCACTGCCGCCAACCCGTTGATGCTGCCTGGCGTCGTCGCATCGGCCGTGCCGGCCCTGGCCAGCGCACTGGCAGCACAGCCCGGCGCTGCACCTGCGGCCCCCGCGCCTGCGTCGGTCGTGTTGCCGCCCAGCGATGGCGCGCCGCTGTACCGCCACGGCGTCGAGATCACCGTCGAGGGCGCGTACGGCGACCTGATGGGTTACCTGGCTTCGCTCGAAACCTTGCCCGGCCCGCGCCTGCTCTGGGGCGGCGTCAAGCTGAAGGTCGAGAAGCACCCCACCGTGCAGCTGAGCCTGACGGTCTACACGCTGAGCCTTGACCGGGCCTGGCTGGAGCTGTGACGATGATTTCACTCACCGCCCTGCGCTGCTTCGTGGTCGGCCTGCTGCTCGGCGCCTTCACGGCCGCTTTTGCCCAACCCGCCGCCTCCGCCTGGGCCGACCCCACCCGCCCGGCGGGCGTCCTGGCTGCCGAAGGTGGCGCCTCGGCACCGCGCGCGGCCCGCGCCGCGAACGCTGCGTCGGCCGCGGCCCCTGCCGTGCCGCAACTGCAGTCGCTGCAGGTCGGCGCCAATGGCCAGTCGACCGCGCTGGTCGACGGCCGCGTGGTTCAAGCCGGCGACGCGCTGGGTGCTTCGCGCATCGTCACGATCGATGCCGATGGCCTGACGCTGCGCGACGCCAAAGGCCGCACGGAGCGAATGCTCTTGATTTCTGCCTTGATCGCCAAGCGCGACGGCAGCACACCGACGCCGATGGCGGCGGCCTCCAAAGATTCGCGGCCACTGGCGGCCGCTGTAGCGACCGGTTCTGCAGTAACTGCCGGCTCCCTTGGTCGCGGCGGACGCGAAGGACAACGCCCATGAACTTCACCCTTGCTCCCATTCGCCGTCGCGTCATCGCGCTGGCTGCTGGCCTGGCCATGGCCGCCGGCGCTCACGCCGCCGACCCCGGCCGCTTCGACCTGTCGGTCAACAACGCGCCGGCCGCCCAGGTCTTCATGCAGATCGGTACCGGCACGCCCTACAGCATGCTGGTCACGCCTGAGGTCTCGGGCAACGTCTCGGTCACGCTGAAGAACGTGACCGTGATCGAAGCGCTCGAATCGCTGCGCGACCTCTACGGCTACGACTTCAAGGTCAACGGCACCCGCGTGCTGGTGCTGCCGAACACGGTGCAGTCGCGCCTGTTCAAGGTCAACTACCTGCCCGGCCGTCGCCAGGGCGGCTCGGACCTGCGGGTCAGCACCGGCTCGGCCGCAATGTCCACCGCGGGCAGCAACCAGAACAACGGCAGCGGCGGCGGTAGTGGCAGCAGCAACAGCACGCCATCGACGCCGACGCCGGGCCAGAGCAACCGCTCGATGACCGACAGCGCGCAGGTCCGCACGACCAGCGACGCCGACTTCTGGCTCGAGGTGCAGGCCTCGCTGAACGCACTGATCGGCAACACCAACGGCCGCGGCGTGGTGCTGAACCCCGCCGCCGGCGTGATCGTCGTCAAGGCGACGCCGGCGGAGCTGATCCAGGTCGAGAAGTACCTCAGCGCGATCCAGCTGTCGATCGAGCGCCAGGTGATGCTCGAAGCCAAGATCATCGAAGTCTTGCTGT
>NZ_JBFUGE010000737.1:0-2695 GCF_056403075.1 Ideonella sp. P3_A4
GAGTCGAACAGGTTGTGCCAGACCGTGTTCTCCAGCGTATCGGCCGCCAGGTTCAAGTCGGCAGGGGAAACCGCCTCGTCAGAATAGAAGACGAAGTGCGCTGATTCCTTGAGCAGTTTGAAGCCGGCCTGGGAAGGATTGGGCCCACCGACCCGCCAGGTCCCCGGCGTCACACCCGGCTTGGAGGGTGTACCGGTGTACCACTTGGTCTCGGTCGTCCCTTCGTCGATCTTGCCGACGCTGTGCGCCGGCCCGCACCAACTGAGCATGGCTGCCAATGCGGCCAACATCATCCGAGCAGTCATATCCAGCGCCCCTTAACTTCATTCAGGCGACCCTTGCGCGCCCCCGAATGTCAACGTTGTCAATGGCTGGGCAATGTATCAGGGGCGGACTGCCGGCACGGGGACGTTTCTCCTGGTGGCATCGGAACTATTCAGTTACCGGGGCAGCTGAACGCCGAGCGATGGCTACCTTCTCGGCTCATGCCGCATGGCCACCGCTCCCGAGCCGAACTCCATCCGGCTTACGAGCTTCAGGTCGGGTGAGCCTGCCTGCGCCCTGAAGCAGACCGTCGGAACGGCGCCGCTCTGCTCGAGACGCGGCGCCGCACAGTCGGCCCAGCTCAGCTCTTGAGCTGACGGCCGAGCAGTTCCGGCAGGACGACGCCGTCCTTGCGGGCATCGTCCAGCACGCGCTGCGCCTGGGCGCGATCRCCGACAGCCCAGGCGTGGTTGAAGCGATAGATAACGATCTCGGGTTCCGACGGTTCGACTGCGGCGCGCATCTGGACGTAGGCGTCGTAGCCGGCGTCCTGCTTCAGCCGGGCGGCCAACGCCTGGGCATATGGCGCGTCCGCATGGCGGAAGAGCAGGCACGCCCATGGGCTGCTCTTGTTCGGAAAGCGGTGGTCGCGCTCGCGCAGCAGGGCCATGACTTCCACGATGTCCGGGTCGGCCAGCATCAGCCGACGGAACTCGGGATCTTCATCCAGGTGGACGCTCATCAGCGCCGATACATCGACCATCCGGCCATGCTTTGCCACCGAGGCTGCGAAGGCCGCATTGGCCTTGGCCAGCCGCTGCGCAGCACGGGCTTCCAGCGACTCCATCAGCATCGACAGCGTGCCGGAGCTTGGGCTGCTCGCGCGCGCCTTGCGCGACACTTTGACGACGCCTTCCACATCGAACGGCTGCCCAAGGCGCCCCAGAGCCAATTGGCCGTTGACCCATTGGCTGGCCGCCACGGCCCAGGTGACCGGGTTGCGTTGTACGGCAGGCTGCTCCATGAGGGTGGCCACCTGCTTGATCTGAACGCTGACCGCTTCCACGTTTTTCTTCAGGTCCGTGCCGTCGGCCAGCTTGCGCATGCGTTCCTTGCTGTCGGCCAAGTCAAGCTTGGCCGCCGCCGCCCGCCCCGTGATCGACTTCATGGCCGGGACGTCGTTGAGCATCGCGGCGATGGTGACCGGGAAGGCGTAGGTGTCCGGACTGCGAGGTGCCAGCAGGGCCAACTTCTCGCTGTAGGCCAGGCCCTTCTTCACCGCCTCGTTCTCGCTCACCGCGCGGCGCACGCGCTCATGCGAAGCTTGGTCGTCGTACAGGAATTCGGTCAGCTGGTAGTTGCCGGACGTGCGCAGCAGAGGCAGGTCGATGCGGTCGGCCAGGAGGGCCGCAGCGCCGGCCGTGCTCACAGCCGCCACGTTGTTCAGCAGCAGGATGCTGTCGGTGGGCATCAGGGCCAGCGCCTGGTCGAGCTGAGCGATGCCGGCGTCGCGTTGTTTCGGGTCGCCCTCCATCGAATACAGCGCCAGGTGCACCAGCGCCGAACTGTTGAGCTGCGCAGCACTCTCGGGCAGCTTGGCGAACTCTTCGGCTGCGACTTCGTATTCGTGCTTGGCCACCGCCCGCTGGCCCTTGCGCTCGGCAATCTGCGCCCGGGTGGTGTGAATGGACGCGCGGATGCGACCCTGCGAGTGGTCGGAGCGCTCCAGCCAAGCGAGCTCGTCTTCGGCATCGGTGTGCATGACCGAGCGCAGATGCGCGGCATTCCACCGCAGGTTGTTGTCGGTCGCCTTCTGGTGAGCCTCCTCGGCCATGGCGCGGGCTTCCTGGACGCTGCCGACGGAACGCAGCAGAGTAGCCACCTCGACCAGCACGCCGGGCTCGCGGTGATGCGAARCCAGCAGCTCGTCGAACAGCTTGCGGCCCTCAGCCTGCTTGCCGAGCCAGTAGTACACCTGACCGAGGTACAGCCGGTAGCTGTCGGTGTTGCCCACCACGCCGCGGATGGACAGGAAGACCTTCTCCGCGGCTTCGAACTGGGCATTGCGTGCAGCGGTGTCGGCAAGCGACTGCGCACGCTGCACGGTCACGATGCCCAGATCGAGCGCCACCGGCACGATGGCGGCCGATTCGCGCAGCCTCTGCACTGCCGATTTCAGCGCACTGCTGCCATTCATCTGGTCGTTGACGAAGTTCGACACCAGCTCGCGTTTGCCGGCCTCGTCGGCCGCGTCGTAGCGCTTGTAGAAGTCGGCTGGAGCCTTGTTGCTACGCAGCTTCTCGATGGCCGACTTCTCGATCGACGTGGCCGCCGCCTCGTAGTCGGCCTGCTGCTTGACGAAGACCTTGAGCTTTTCTTCGGTGTAGGGCTGCAGCAATGCGTAGCTCTCGTCCAGGCGCCCCTTGGCGGC
>NZ_JBFUGE010000738.1:0-2694 GCF_056403075.1 Ideonella sp. P3_A4
CAACAAGTGCAAGGGCGTGCTGGTCGGCGTGATCGACGAAGGCGTGCAATACACCCACCCGGACCTGAAAGCCAACCACTGGAAGAACCCGGCCGAGATCGACGGCAATGGCATCGACGATGATGGCAATGGCTACATCGATGACACCCACGGCTGGGACTTCGACGGCAACAACAAGTCGGTCTACGACGGCGTCCAGGACGACCACGGCACCCACGTGTCCGGCACCATCGGCGGCAAGGGCGGAAACGGAGCCGGCGTCGCAGGCATGTGCTGGGTCATCAAGATGGTCCACACCAAGTTCCTGGGTGTGAGCGGCGGCACCACCGCCAACGCGATCAAGGCCGTCGACTACATCACCGACCTGAAGACCCGTCACAACCTGAACCTGGTCGCGACCAACAACTCATGGGGCGGCGGCGGCTTCTCGCAAGGCCTGAAGGACGCGATCGACCGGGGCGGTGCGCAAAACATCCTGTTCGTCGCCGCTGCCGGCAACAACGCCAGCAACAACGACACCTCGCCGTTCTACCCGGCCAGCTACACCAGCGATGCACTGATCGCCGTGGCCGCCATCACGAGCACCGGCACGCTGGCCAGCTTCTCGAACTACGGCGCCACCTCGGTCGACATTTGCGCCCCCGGCCAGTCGATCACATCGACCGTGCCGACCAACTCGTACTCGTCCTACAGCGGCACATCGATGGCCACGCCGCACGTGGTGGGCGCGATTGCGCTGTACGCCAAGCACCATCCCGGGCTGACCGCTGCGCAAATGAAGGCCGCCATCCTCGGCACCACCACGGCCACCGCCTCGTGCGCCGGCAAGACGGTGACCGGCGGCCGCCTGAACGTGAGCACCTACTGAGCATCAGCCGAGCACTGCTCGGCAAGCGCTGTTCGAAGGGCCGGGGCAACCCGGCCTTTTTGATGGCGGGCAGCGCAAAGCAGGCAGCAAGCGGCGAACTTCGTGCATTAACCAGGTGAGTCCCGGCCTGATTTGGGGATTACCCTCGCCGCGGCGGTTACAATGGCCGCATCCCCCCGAGGTCCAGCCTCGGCGGCGGCTTGTCAGTTCTGACAGCGGTGCACCTCTTGCAGGCCAACCGCACCTACTCCCGGCCGGGCCCCTGGCTGGTGCCCCGAGCAATTCGCGGGCGGCGGGCCGGCCATGCTCCATCGAGCTCAATGACCTTTGAATCTCTCGGCCTGGCCGAATCGATTGTTCGTGCCGTTCACGAACAAGGCTACACCCAACCCACTCCCATTCAGGCGCAAGCCATTCCCGCCGTCTTGAACGGCGGCGACCTGATGGCCGGCGCCCAGACCGGCACCGGCAAGACCGCCGGCTTCACGCTGCCGCTGTTGCACCGCCTGGCCGCTCAAGGCCCGAAGCGTGACGCCAAGGGCCGCGTCGCGATCCGCGCGCTGATCCTGACCCCGACGCGCGAACTCGCGGCCCAGGTCGAAGAAAGCGTGCGCCTGTACGGCAAGTTCCTGCCGCTGACGTCGATGGTGATGTTCGGCGGTGTCGGCATGCAGCCGCAGATCGACCGCCTGCGCAAGGGCGTCGACATCCTCGTGGCCACCCCCGGCCGCCTGCTGGACCACCACCAGCAAGGCACGCTGGACCTGAGCCACGTGCAGATCTTCGTGCTCGATGAAGCCGACCGAATGCTCGACATGGGCTTCATCCACGACATCAAGAAGGTGCTCGCGGTGCTGCCGCAGCAAAAGCAGAGCCTGCTGTTCTCGGCCACCTTCAGTGACGACATCAAGGCCCTGGCCGATCGCCTGCTGAACCAGCCGGCGCTGATCGAAGTGGCACGCCGCAACGCGACCGCCGACACGATCGCGCAGAAGGTGCACCCGGTCGGCCGCGAGCACAAGAAAGAGCTGCTCTCACACCTGATCCGCGAAGGCAATTGGCACCAGGTGCTGGTCTTCACCCGCATGAAGCACGGTGCCAACCGCCTGGCCGAATTCCTGAACAAGGAAGAAATCAGCGCGATGGCGATCCACGGCAACAAGAGCCAGGGTGCACGCACCAAGGCACTGGCCGACTTCAAGAGTGGTGACCTGCAGGTGCTGGTGGCAACCGACATCGCCGCCCGCGGCATCGACATCGACCAGCTGCCGCACGTCGTCAACTTCGAGTTGCCGAACGTGCCGGAAGACTATGTGCACCGCATCGGCCGCACCGGCCGCGCCGGCGCGCAAGGCGAAGCGGTCTCGCTGGTGTGCCTGGACGAAGAAATTTTCCTGCGCGACATCGAGAAGCTGATCAAGCGCGACATCCCGCGCGAGACCATTCCCGGCTTCGAAGCACCGGCCAGTGAGCGCGCGGAGCCCATCGTGCTGGGCCGCATGACGATTGGCATCGGCGGTACACGCCGCGGTGCTGGTGGCGGCGGTGGTGGTGGTGGTGGTGGCAACCACCGCGGCGGCCGCAACGGCGATCGCGGTGGCGCGCCGGCACGCCAGGATGGCGGCCGTCATGACGGCCGTCCGTCGCACGGCGGCGGCAAGCCGGCGGCAAGTGCTGGTGGCCGCCCGGCCGGCCAGCATGCCCCGCATGGTGGCCACAAGCCGGCCCATGGCAGCCCGCGCCCGAGCGGCAACCACCAGGGCCAGGCGCGGCCTGCCGGCAGCAACAGCGGCTCGGCTCCGAAGCCGGCCGGCGCCCGCCTGCTG
>NZ_JBFUGE010000739.1:0-2691 GCF_056403075.1 Ideonella sp. P3_A4
GGACTGCAGTGCCCGCTCCCAGCACCAGCAAGGGTTTGCAGTGGCGGAAGGTGTCCCGAACGAAGGCCAACGCGTTGGCGTCCGCCGCAATCGCCTGAGCTGCGGAGCTGCCATCGGGCACGACCACGCCATCAAAGAGAAAACCGGGTTCGTTCTCGAACKAAGCGTCGGCGTCGATGATCTGGCCGTCGTCAGCCGTCACCGGGCCGATCTGCGGGCCCACGAGGCGCGCAACGGCGCCTTGGGCCTGCAGTGCCTGCTTGAGGGTGATCAGCGATGCCGCGGCCACGCCCGGGGCGACCATCAACGCGACCTTGCGCCCTTGCACCGAGCCGTTGCCCGGCCGGGCCAACAGCGACAGTGCGGGCGACCGCGTCACCTCAGGTTCGTCCGGGGTCTCGAGAGCGCGCGGCAAAGGCTCGGGCAGCGGCACCATTCCCAGCTTTTCGCCCACACGCTGCGCCAGTTCTTCTGACGCGTTGCGCAAGGACGCGACCATGCGCCGCCGGATGGCCGGCACCGTGACCTTGCTCAGCTCGAAGCGAAACGCTGCGGCAATGTGGGCCTGCTCGGCGGGCGTCTGGCTTTCGTAAAAGAGCCGCGCCTGGGTGTAGTGGTCAGCGAACTTGTCCGCCTTGGCTCGCACCTTGGCCTGCTCGTCCTCTGCGCGCATGCGCGCCGGTACCGAAACGAAGCCGTGCATCGAGCCGGCCTGGAAGGGGCAACCGCCGCCAAGCGAGTTCGGCTCATAGGACACGCGGCCTCGATGGATGGTGTGTTGATGCAGCCCGTCACGCTGGTTGTTGTGCACCTGCACGATCGGCGCGTTGATCGGCAACTGCTGGAAATTGGGTCCGCCCAGTCGGGAAAGTTGGGTGTCCGCGTAAGAGTGGATGCGACCGGCCAGCAGCGGGTCATTTGAAAAGTCGATGCCGGGGATGATGTTCGCCGTGCAATACGCGACCTGTTCCGTCTCGGCAAAGAAATTGTCGGGGTTTCGGTTCAACACCAGGCGACCCACAGGAGTCAGGGGCACCAGCTCCTCAGGGACGAGCTTGGTGGGGTCCAGGATGTCGAAGCTGAAGCCTTCGGCCTGTTCTTCGGTGAAGACCTGCACGGCCAGCTCCCACTCGGGATAGGCGCCGTTCTCGATCGCCTCCCACAGGTCGCGACGATGGAAGTCGGGGTCTGCACCCGAGATCTTGACGGCCTCGTCCCACACGAGCGAATGGGTGCCCAGCACCGGGTTCCAATGGAACTTGCAGAACACCGTGTCGCCGCCTTCGTTGACCAGCCGGAAGGTGTGCACACCGAAGCCCTGCATCGTGCGGAAGCTGCGCGGGATGGCCCGGTCGCTCATCACCCACATCAGCATGTGGGTGGACTCGGGCATCAGCGAGACAAAGTCCCAGAAGGTGTCGTGCGCGCTGGCTGCCTGCGGCATGCCGTGATGCGGCTCAGGTTTGACGGCGTGAACCAGGTCGGGAAACTTCATCGCGTCCTGAATGAAGAACACCGGCATGTTGTTGCCGACCAGATCCCAATTGCCCTCGTCGGTGTAGAACTTGACGGCGAAGCCACGGACGTCGCGGGCGGTGTCCTTGGAGCCCCGCTCGCCCGCCACGGTGGAGAAGCGCACGAAGACGGGCGTGACCTTGCCAGCCTCCTGAAAGGGCGCCGCCCGGGTGTGCTGGGTCAACGGCGCCTCGCAGATGAAGTGGCCGTGGGCCGCGGAGCCACGCGCGTGGACGATKCGCTCGGGRATGCGCTCRTGGTCGAAGTGSGTGATCTTCTCGCGCAGGATGAAGTCTTCSAGCAGCRCCGGRCCSCKCGSGCCSGCCTTGAGTGAGTTCTGGTTGTCKGCRATGSSCACKCCSTGGTTGGTGGTCAGCGCCTGGCCGGAGGCATCGGCACGCGCACCTTCGAGCCGCTCGATGGTGGCGTTCAGGCTTTCGACTGCCGGAGCGCCAGTCTTGTCCGAGTCGTTGACTTCCGACAGTGTGCTGGCGCCAGGCCAGCGGGAGGCGGGTTCTGCCGTGGCCCCACGAGGCGGATCGATGCCATTCTCGAACCCATGCTCGGCCGCCTTGTTGGCGTTGTAGGGCATGCCCGACGCCAGCTCTTCGGTGTCGCGTTGCTGTTGCGCGGCAAGCGAATCGTCAGTACCTGTTGCGGCTGACTTGGACGGGCCACTGTCGGTACGAGCCGAACTGTTGGTGGGCGGAGACTTGCGAGTGGCCATGGGTGCGATCCGATCAAAGAGGGGCGCCGACGCGGCGTCAGAGCCAAGAGCATTCGGTGTGCCCGAGCAGTGCCCGCCTGAAGCGCCCGACCAGCCGGCCTCGCATTGGCCCTCAGCTCGTCATGCCGAACCGGCGCGTGGGAGCGCCAGGAAGAAGCGCAGAAATTCTGCCGATGCGTCTGGTCCGGCGCCATCCGTGTAGGAGCCACTCGCGTGGCCACCCGACCAGGCGTGACCGGCACCGTGCAAGGTCCATGATTCGACGTGCGGCTGACCATCGGCGTCGACGTGCACTGAGCGGCTGTAGCTTCGCCCACCAGGGGACACGCCGCTCTCCGTGCGGGCAAGCAGCTTGATGCCGCCGGCCGCCCTCTGGTGAGCGTCGAGCGCTTGCCGGACGATCTCGGTGCCATTGGTTTGTTGCACCGTATGGTCCCGATCACCATGGA
>NZ_JBFUGE010000740.1:0-2669 GCF_056403075.1 Ideonella sp. P3_A4
CCCGGTGCCTTACACAACATTGCACTTCGTCGGCATTCGACAGGCGCGTGGCGGCACCGGCTGCGGGGGCTGGCTCTTATGCTCGTGGCCAGCCTCACCACCTTGGCCCATGGACAAAGCCAGGACTCTGCCAACCTCAATGTCTTGCACTGGTGGACTTCGGCCGGCGAGAAGCGCGCGGTCGATCAACTCGTGCAGCAGCTCGAACGCCGCGGCCTCGTCTGGAACGATGCTGCCATCCCTGGCGGCGGCGGCATGGCGGCGGTGAAGGTGCTGAAAGGCCGTGTACTGGCGGGCGACCCGCCCGACGTGGCGCAGGTCATTGGCCGCACGCTGACCGACTGGTCGGACCTCGGCCTTGTGCTGCCGCTGGATGACGTGGCCCAGCGCGGCCGCTGGAAGAGCACCATGTTCCCGGTCGTGCTGCAGGTCGTCAGCCACGGCGGCCGCATCGTCGCGGCGCCGCTGGGCGTGCACCGCATCAACACGCTGTTCTACAACCAGGCCTTGTGGACACGGTTGAAGCTGGCGGCACCACGCACCTGGGACGACGTGACGCAAGCCGCCACCGCGCTGCGCCGCGCCGGCGTGACGCCGTTGGCCTGGAGCGACGAACCCTGGCAAGTGGCCACGGTGTTCGAGACGCTGCTGCTGGCCGAGGGCGGCGCTTCGCTGTATGCCGAACTGGCGGCCGCGCAGCGCCCACAGGCCTGGGCCGATCCTCGCGTACTGCGCGCGTTGACACGCCTGCGCTGGCTGCGCCAACTGGCCGGCGACGCGCCCGGCGAGCCACGCTGGACCGACACCACGCGCCAGCTGTTTCGCGGCGATGCCGGCATGCTGATCATGGGCGACTGGGCCAGCGGCGAGCTGATGGCCTGGGGCGCACAAGCTGGCCGAGACTACGCCTGCGCGCCGGTGCCCGACACGGCAGACATGCACCTATACAGCGTCGACACCCTGGCGATGTTGAAGAGCCGCCGTCAGCGCAGCGGCGCGCAAGAAAAGCTCGCCGACCTCGTCACTCAACCGGCGGTGCAACTGGCCTACAACCAAGCCAAGGGCTCGGTGCCGGTACGCACCGACATCGACGCCGCTCAACTCGACGACTGCGCCCGCGACTCGTGGCAGACGCTGGCTCATCCGGGTAGTCGCCTCGTGCCGAGCATTGCACACCGCATGGCCGCCGATGAGTCCACCAAAGACGCGTTGGCGGACGCGCTGCATCGCTTCGTGACCGATGCTTCGCAATCGCCGGAGCGGGCGCAGGAGAGGTTGGTGGCGATCGTGAAGGGGGCAAGATGAAGGACAGCTTCGTTTCAAGGCTGATGACTGTCTGGTTTGGCGCAGTGATGTCGTGCGGTGTGTTGGCTGCGGAGCCCGAGGTGGTCTTCAAGGACAAAGCCGGCCGGGTCTTGACGAAGCAAGACCTGCGCGCAGCCACAGGCAAGTTCAGCTGGGAAATCCGGTCAACGACACCTGTTTCTGCCAGGGCGCAAGAGCTTCACCAACTCGGTCGCGGCGCGGGGCAGCGTGGGCAGTCCGACATGGCGTTGAAGTATTTCACCGAGGCCGCTCAGATGGCGCCGAATTGGCCATACCCGCTCTATGACGCTGCGTTCACTTGCCTGTTGCAGCGGCGCTTTGACAAGGCCCTCGAGCTCTACCAGCGGGTAGATCAAATGGCGCCGCGCGGCTTCTTCACCGTCAAGACGGCGGTGCATGTCCTCAAGCAAGAGCGCGACCGCACCTTGCCTGAGGGGACATATCTGCGATACCTGTCGCTGGAATGGATCGACAGCGCGACCGGGAAGACCGCCATCGTGCTCGAATTGAATGAACGAACGCCGGCGTTCGCCCCGGCGTGGAAAGAAAGGGCCTTGATGGAGAGCGATCCGCAGAAGCGGCTCGCGTTCCTCGAACGAGGCCTTGCAGCACAGCCGGACTCGGAGACACAGGGGTTTCTGCTGCTCAACAAGGCTTCACTCCTCGCTGACCGGGGGCAAAGGCGCGAGGCGGTTGACTTGCTGACCACATTGGCATTGGATCCGGCATCACCCTTGGATATCGAAGCGCTGGCGAAGAAGTCACTGGCCATGATCGTCCTGCCCTAGATCCATGAAAGAAATCTACGTTTCCACCGACGTCGAGGCCGACGGCCCGATACCCGGTCCGCACTCGATGCTGAGCTTCGGCTCGGCCGCCTTCAGTGCCGAAGGCGAGGTGCTGTCGACCTTCACCGCCAACCTCGAACTGCTCGAAGGCGCATCAGGCCACCCGGGCACGATGGCGTGGTGGGCAACCCAGCAAGAGGCGTGGGAGCGCACGCGATCCAACCTGCAGTCGCCGGCTGCTGCGATGTCGAACTACCTGGCCTGGTTGAAGGCGCTGCCGGGCAAGCCGGTGTTCGTCGGCTACCCGGTCGCCTACGACTTTCTGTTCGTCTACTGGTACCTGATGAAGTTCACCGGGCAGAGCCCGTTCAGCCACTCGGCGCTCGACATCAAGACCTTTGCGATGGCGATGCTGCAGATCCCTTATCGGGACGCCACGAAGCGCAACATGCCCAGGCGCTGGTTCCCGTCCAGCCCGCATACCCATGTCGCCTTGGACGATGCGATCGAGCAGGGGCAGCTGTTCTGCAACATGCTGGCCGAACATCGCCAATC
>NZ_JBFUGE010000741.1:0-2669 GCF_056403075.1 Ideonella sp. P3_A4
GAGACTTGCGTTGACCCCACCTGTCGTGCGCGCGACGATCCCGCCATGAGCGAGAACACCCTGCCGCCGCTGCCCACGCCGTCACCCGCCGGGGCCCAACGCTGGCGCGACCCGCACCGCTACCTGTGGCTGCTGAGCCCGTTCTTCGCCTTGGGCGCTGCCTGGAATCTGGTGAACTTCTGGCGCAGCGGGGCCGAGTTCTGGCTCTGGCTGCTGCCGGCGGTGATGTACCTCCTGATCCCGCTGGTCGACGCGCTGCTGGGCCCGGACGGCCGCAACCCGCCGGACGGCAGCACCGCCGCGCTCGAAGCCGACAACTACTACCGCGCGATCGTCGTCGCCTTCATTCCGTTCCAGTTTGCGGCCACTGTCATCGGCTGTGCGCTCGCAGCCTCGATGCCGCTGTCAGCCACCGGTTGGTTGGGGTTGCTGCTCACGGTCGGCGGCATCAACGGGGTGGCGATCAACACCGCGCACGAACTGGGCCACAAGCTGCCGCGCTGGGAGCGCTGGTTGTCGCGCATCACGCTGGCGCCGGTGGCCTACGGGCATTTCTATGTCGAGCACAACCGCGGCCACCACCTGCGGGTGGCCACGCCGGAAGACCCGGCCAGCGCGCGGATGGGCGAGAGCTTCTGGGCCTTCGTGCCGCGCACCATGATCGGCAGCGTGCGCTCGGCCTGGCACATCGAGTCGGCCAGCCTGGCTGCACACGGCCTACCGGTCTGGCATTGGCGCAACGAGGTGCTGCAAGCCTGGGCGATGACCGTGGTGCTGTTTGGTGCGCTGGCGGTGGCCTTCGGTCCGAAGGTGCTGGCGTTTTTGGCGGCACAGGCCTTCTACGGCGCTTCGCTGCTCGAGGTGGTGAACTACATCGAGCACTATGGCCTGCTGCGTGCGAAACGTGCCGACGGGCGGCGTGAACCTTGCGACGTGACGCATTCATGGAACACGAGCCACGTGCTGTCGAACCTGTTCCTGTACCAGTTGCAGCGCCACAGCGACCACCATGCCCACCCGGGCCGGCGTTATCAAGCTTTGCGCCATTTCGCTGAGAGCCCGCAATTGCCTTCGGGCTACCCGGCCATGTTGCTGCTGGCCTATGTGCCGCCGCTATGGTTCCGGGTCATGGACCCGCGTGTGCTGGCGCACTACGGCGGCGATGTGGGCCGCGCCAACCTGCATCCGCCTCGTCGCGAGGCCCTGCAGGCGCGCTATTCGCGGCCCGCTTCCCAGGAATCAGTGTGAGTAGTCGGGCGTGACGGCCGGCGTGGCGTACTCGAAGCCGATCACGGCACGGGCGTAGAAGTAGTTCTCACGGGCCCGCTCGCTCAGCGAGTCGATGTCGACCAGGCCTTGCTCGTTGCAGGGAAAGACCATCGCACGCCCCTGATTGAACAGGGACTGGAACCGCAGCTCGTAACGCTGTTGGGTTGACTGTGCGGTTTGGATGCAGATGTCCATTTAGGTTCTCCACAGGCACCTGGATGTTCCGGGTGTATGGACTTAACTCTAAACACCGGGGTCGCGGTTGACAGCGGACGGACGCCGATCAGGTCTGTCGGCGCGTGGCGTGATGTGCTGTCAGCTTTTGTCCGACAAGCGGCGTCGTACCGCGCCCAGGGCCAGCACGCCCACCACCACGACAAGACCGGCCACCACGCCGGTCAGCGCGTCGGCCAGCGCCCCCACCAGCCAGCCCGCCGCCGGCACCGCCGCGGTGGCCGACTCGATCAGGTGGTGCAGCGGCGGAAAACCATGGACCAGGATGCCGCCGCCGACCAGGAACATCGCCGCGGTGCCCACCACCGCCAGCACCCGCATCAGCTTGGGCGCTGCCGCCAGCAGCATCGCGCCCAGGCGCTGTGAGAACGCGCCAGGTCGCTTGCTCAGCGCCAGGCCGGCGTCGTCCAGCTTCACGATGCCGGCGACGATGCCGTAGACACCGATCGTCATCACCACCGCCACCAGCGCCAGCACGCTGGCCTGGGTGACCAGTGCCTTGCCGGCGACGCTGCCGAGCGTGATCGCGATGATCTCGGCCGACAGCACGAAGTCGGTGCGTATCGCGCCCTTGATCTTGTCTTTCTCGAACGCCACCAGGTCGGCTTCGCCGGCCAACAGCGCCTGGGTCAGCTCGGTGTGCTCAGCCAGCTCTTCGGCCGCGCTGTGCAGCATGCGGTGTGCCAGCTTCTCGGCGCCTTCGAAGCAGAGGTAGGCGCCGCCGACCATCAACAGCGGCGTGATCAGCCAGGGCGCGACCGCGCTGATGGCCAATGCCGCGGGCACCAGGATCGCCTTGTTGACCAACGAGCCCTTGGCCACTGCCCAGACCACAGGCAACTCGCGATCGGCCGTCACACCCGCCACCTGCTGGGCGTTGAGTGCCAGGTCGTCGCCCAGCACGCCAGCCGTCTTCTGCGCCGCCACCTTGGTCAGCAGGGCGACATCGTCCAGCACGGTGGCGATGTCGTCGATCAGGGCAAGCAGGCTGGCAGCGGCCATGGCAAGGTTCCGGCGAGTGGCAAAACGCGCCATGTTAGAGCCTGTGTACGCGGGGCAGTTAAAGTGCCCCGGCACTGGCGCCACCCGCCGGCACACCTCTCACGAATGACGCCACCGCGCATTCGCTGATCCCCCCGAAGTGACGACACGAGCCTCGACATGAC